>NZ_DAONKG010000388.1:0-1014 GCF_035406105.1 Methanospirillum sp. | reverse complement strand
GAATTTCAGAAGGAGTACCGAGAAGCGATGCTCTCAAAGGATGAGAAGCGGATAAAAAAGCTTGAGGCAAAACGGTCCAAAATGATGCAGGACCAGATGGAGATGAGTCAGGCCCAGTTCAAACCGATGGGTTATATTATGGTTATTACCCTTCCGATATTTTTCTGGCTCATATTCCGTCTCAATCATTTTGATGCGATGATACACATGCCGTTCTTTGGCCTGGTGCATCTGACCGATCTCATCCTGGGTCCTGCACCGGCATGGATTATATGGTACATGCTCTGTTCGATCACGCTTTCACAGGTTATCAGAAAGGCACTTGACATCGGGGGATTGTAATGCGCATTACGATCAGTGGGCTGCCAGGAAGTGGCACAACCTCACTGACCTATCATCTTGCGGAGATGCACCGGCTTGATGTCATCTCTGCCGGAGAAGTCTTCAGGCAGATGGCAAAGGAGCGGGGAATGACACTTGCTGAGTTTGGTGCCTTCTGTGAGGAAGATCCTTCGGTAGACAAACTGATCGACGAACGTCAGCGTGAGATAGCACTATCCAATACCCATATTATTGCGGAAGGAAGACTGTCCGGCTGGATGATTCCGGAGGCTGATCTGAGAATATGGCTGAAGGCATCACTTGAATGCAGAGTCAGACGCATCTTTGATCGCGATCAGTTCTCTGACCCGGATGCAGCCATGCAGGAGACAAAGGACCGCGAGGCGTGTGAAGCCCTTCGCTATCAGCAGTATTATGATATTGATATCGGATCGCTCAGTCCGTATCATCTGGTGCTGGATACTGAGATGTGGACTGTTGAACAACTGGGAATTATCGTTTCATCTGCGATTCAGACCCTGCAAAAAAGGGAATAAGGTTTCTTCTTTCTTTTTTATCTCCTGTCAATCAGTCGTTTTGGTCTTCCTTTGATGTGATGCAGTTCAAGCCCTCCTGGGCCGGTGATATGGACCAGAATCTGAAATATTCCATCATCATAACTCCCGATGAGTT
>NZ_DAONKG010000387.1:0-1034 GCF_035406105.1 Methanospirillum sp. | reverse complement strand
ACTCAAAAGGACTTCACGTCTCCATCACCGGAGACTCCGGAAAAGGAAAATCCCATGCCATCGACACCATGCTGGCCCAGGTCCCTCAGGAATACCGGTTATCCGGCCGGATAAGTGACAAAGCCCTCTTTTACTCACAGGATATAAAACCGGGAACCGTCATCGCCCTTGATGATGTCTCCCTCTCCGAACAGATGCAGGAGATCCTCAAAGGAGTCATCACCTCATTTCTCAAACCGTTCCGGTACCGGACCGTCACCAAAGACCGGAACGGCATCACCTGCACCATCCCGGAGCGGTGTGTCTGGTGGGTCGCAAAGGTCGAAGGCGTCGGCGATGATCAGATCTTTAACCGGATGCTCACCGCCTGGATAGACGACAGTGAAGAACAGGATCGGAAAGTACTGGAGCGGACACTGCACCAGGCAGCACAGGTCCCGTCAGCAGGCTCACCGGTCAGGGAGGAGATCCGTGTAATCAGGTAGATATGGCGGATAGTCGGAGACATCTTTGTCATTATCCCTTATGCAGAACAGATAGAGTTTCAGTCTGTGGCAAACCGGCGAAACCCGGACATGCTTCTTGACCTTATCAAGACAAATGCCGCACTCATGCAGTTTCAGCGGGAGAGAAAAACGGTTGACGGAGTTGAGTACATCATCGCAACCAGGGATGATTTTGACCAGGCAGTCAGGCTGTATAATGCCCTGAACGGAGATACCGGCGGTCAGATAACCAAGCTCACCCGGAATGAATCAACCCTTATTGATGCCATCCGGGCGTTAAACAAAGAAGAATTCACCGTGCTTGACATCCAGCGGGTGACCGGATGGACCAATTCTGTAATCTCCAAACTGCTGAACGGATATACATCACGGGGGCATCTCTATGCAGGACTGTTGCAGAAATGCCCGGCTGTCTCATTCTACGATCGGTCGGTCACGGTCAGCGATGTCGGGCAGACCACCCACCGGAGAAGCAAGGTGTATGTCTGGGATAATACCCTCTATCATGAATGGGTGAAAGGAGGGGCA
>NZ_DAONKG010000386.1:0-1043 GCF_035406105.1 Methanospirillum sp. | reverse complement strand
CCCATATCTGAGGAGAAATTTGTTCTGCCTGAACATGACCGGGAGATCTATGAACAGGGTGTTTTGAAGGCTCTTGAACATATCAGAGCAGGAGACATCTTTCAGGTAGTTCTTTCCCGCAGATTTTCGCTACCGTATACCGGTAACCCATACCGGATTTACGAGGTATTAAGAACGATAAACCCTTCGCCATACCTGTATTACTTCAATTTTGGTGATGAGGCCATCATCGGATCAAGCCCTGAGATGCTGGTAAAAACCGAGGGAAAAACTGTTACCACAGTTCCCATAGCAGGGACCAGACCAAGGGGAAAGACAGATGCGGAGGATGAACTGCTTGCCAGAGAACTGCTCGCCGATCCCAAAGAACGGGCAGAAAATCTGATGCTCGTGGATCTTGCACGAAATGATATCGGCAGAGTGTCTGAGTTTGGAACCGTGCAGGTCTCTGATTTTATGTCAATCGATAAATTTTCGCATGTCCAGCACATCACATCCGTCGTTACCGGAGAACTCCAAGAGGAGATGGGACCGGTCGATGCTCTGGAGGCTTGTTTTCCGGCAGGAACCGTAAGCGGAGCTCCCAAGATCCGTGCCATGCAAATCATCGAGGATCTGGAACCTATCCCCCGGGGTATCTACTCAGGTGCAGTCGGGTATATTGGATTCGACGGACTGATGGAGTTTGCCATCGCTATCAGAACCGTAATCGTGAAAAATAATTTCGCAACATGCCAGGCAGGAGCAGGAATTGTTGCGGACTCTGTCCCGTCCAAAGAGTTTGATGAGACACAGGCTAAGGCGGGTGCTATTGCACAGGCAGTACTTCGTGCAGGAAGATTACCATGAAAGTCGTCATCGTTGACTGTTTTGACAGCTTCACCTATAACCTCTATCAGCTGGTTGGATCCCTTGGTGCACAGCCGGTACCTATCACATGCAATAACACAATTGAGACTATCCAAAAGGCTGAACCTGACCGGATTATTCTCTCTCCAGGGCCGGGCACACCGGATGAATCCGGAGTATGCAGAGCTGTGATT
>NZ_DAONKG010000385.1:0-1049 GCF_035406105.1 Methanospirillum sp. | reverse complement strand
CATTGGTTCTGATGCAGGATCAATGATTTTTGCAATGGCTTCCTCAATGATCAGAATGGCGGCAATAAAGATCAGAAGCGCTTCAATCATGCCGGAGATGGATTCAAACTTCCCATGTCCGAAGGTGTGTTCATCATCAGGCGCCTGTCCGGACTTTCGTACCGATAGAAACGCAATAATGGAGGCCAAAAGATCCATCCCTGAATGGATGGCTTCGGAGATCATACTTACTGACCCGAGGGCAAACCCGACAATAAGCTTCATGAGAACCAGGGCGGAGTTCGAACCGACGGAGAGAATTGCGGTATTTTCTTTTTCGGTATTGGGATTTTGGGATGATGGTGTCATTGATTATCAGTGTTCCAGTATTATGATTATGAATACGTTTAATAAACCTGCTACCTCAGGGTGATACGGTGATGGTATGAAGTGGACACCAATTGAAGTAAAGACCGGATCACGAACGGTATTTGTTGATATTACCGGAAGAATTGATGAAGAGATCAGAAAAACCGGGATACAGAACGGGATCTGCTTTATCGTTATCCAACATACAACTGCAGGGCTGACCATAAACGAGAATGCAGACCCGGACGTGACACGCGATATCCTTGTCAGCCTCTCCCGTCTGGTTCCGGCTACGGGTGATTACCGGCATGCTGAAGGTAACTCCGATGCTCATCTGAAGGCATCACTCATGGGATTCTCCCTGATGGTGCCGGTTATGAATGGCCGGCTGGCACGGGGGACCTGGCAGGGTATTTACGTATGCGAGTTTGACGGTCCCAGAACCCGGCAGGTGCTTGTGGGAGTCCAGGGGGAGGAGGAATAGAGGGAGATGCGTGAGAATAGCGAAAAACCTCTTTCCAGACTGTTGTGATGCATGAATCATTTTCACCTGCAATCGCTCACGGGTGGCTTTTTGGCTATCCTCCGTGAGATGGTATGGAAAGTACGGTATCACAGGATGTTCATTCTGTCCTGTCCGTTTACACGGGAGTCCCTCTTGAACGAATGGAACACAAAACAAAGCCTGAATTAGCACTTGA
>NZ_DAONKG010000384.1:0-1072 GCF_035406105.1 Methanospirillum sp. | reverse complement strand
GCCTTTTCTGACCTCAAATGTGATGGAATCCAGTATGATCTGCTGATTCCTGATGACCGATACATTGGTAAGCCCGATAACTGGATCCTTCATTATGACAGCCCAGACATTTCTCTTGCAATATGCTGCATATTCTCCAGATAATTTCCGGCAAGCGGACTGATAAGAACCATCGTTCCATTCAGCTCCCTGGCCAGGGTCTCGGCCTGTCGTGTCGATCCCTCCGGCTCGGCAAAGACGATACGTATCCCGTCTGTTCGTGCCTGTGTTATGAGCGATGCAAGCTGCCTGGCTGACGGTTCGCGGCCGTTCTCCTCAACTGCCATCTGAGTCAGGTTATAATCCCTGCAGAAATAACCAAAGGCAGGATGATATACCAGAATCGTCCTGGTTTTCAATCCCTGAAGAGACGTACTGATACCGTGGTCAAGAATAGTAAGGTTTTGAATGTATGAATCCCGGTTTTTATAGAAGACATCTTTCATATCTGGCCGCACTGCTACCATCGCTTCAGCAGTCGTATCTACCATCCGGGCAGCATTGCGAAGAGAGAGCCAGACATGCGGATCAGTTCCCTCATGGGCATCATGGCCTTCCGGTTCGGCCCCTTCGGTATCAGGATGATCGATCTGAATAATCTCAATCTCTTTTGACATATTGATCACCGGCAAATCGGGATATTGTTGTTGTATCCGTGAAAGCCACCGGTTCTCAAACTCCATCCCTGATCCAAGGGCAAGATAGAGATCCGCTGACTCAAGCCCGGCGATCTGTGACGGGGTCGGCTCAAAGGTATGCGGGCTTGCCCCAGGCGGAACCATCACCAGAACCGATACCGGATACTCACCGGCAACCGCCCTGATGAACTCCTCCTGGGGGGGTATCGTGCAGGCGATTATCAATGATTGAGAAGAGGATGCCGGTTTTTGTTCAATACATCCAGATACACAAAGGAGTACGAGCAAGAAGAGGAGGAGGAATAAGGCACGGAGTGTGGTGATTTGGTGTGGCCTGTGTGAACTGCATATTATCTCTGTGAGCTTATAGCTTATCTTTTTCATGCAGAGCCTCC
>NZ_DAONKG010000383.1:0-1077 GCF_035406105.1 Methanospirillum sp. | reverse complement strand
TGTATCGATTCATGGGAAGAGGAAATTGTGATACATTTCGGCTATCGGCTTTGAGTGTCTGATGCCTGTTTCGCAGATCTCTGATGACGAGGTATATGCCAAGGATGAGTGAAAGTGCAAGGGAGAAGACGATGAGACTTGTTAATGGGTATAGTGCCTGAAGAAGGGTATATGACTGACGAGAGAGGAGCAGTGAGCCAAGGATGAGCGTTCCTATGATAACTTGACTAAACCCAACTCCTATGCCAAGGTGGTCTGGAAGATGATGATGAAAGAATGAGATGAGGTGGAACAGGATTAAGAGCAGGAAGAGGATAGTGAATGCGGGAAGAAAGACCGCAATTGCATTCCCCATACCCGGTCCTATCCCTCCGCCGTGGCCATGCTTGACCGGCACTGAAATTAAAAAAAGTTCTACGATAAGATAATGGAGAGCTAACAAGAGATTTGCTATCTGAAAGGCCCGATCTTGTATCACAGTATGCCCATCAAAGGATCGCATACTCGGCAGGATTGTCGTCGTCATGGAGCGGTGTCAGATGACGTTGTATCTGCATAAAAGATCATACTCACGCCAAGCGGGCCGGGTGAGAGGTCAACTCTGTCCCCATTGGTGAGAACGACCGGATCATGGCCGATGGGCTTTCCATTCACGTATGTACCCCCTTTGCTCTTCCCGTCAGTAATTGTCCAAAATCCAGCCTGTTTTTTCAGCCAGGCATGTGGTTTTGATACTCGGCTGACTGAGCGGTACTCATCGTCGAGAAGAATGGCCGGTTCAGGAGTCGTACCATTCCATCCCTCCTCCCGTCTTCCGATCCGGTAGAGATTCCCGGTTAATCTGATAACCTCCCCGGCCCTCGGTCCGTTTGTGATGAGTATTCCTGGCCCGGAGATGTGAACGATCTGCTGAAATCCGGTCTGTACGGCCATCGCTTGTCGTGAGAGATCTGGGTTTATATTTCCTGCAACTGAAGTAAAGAGCGAAAGATTCTCTGCTGCATGTTTTAGGCCATCGGGAATGAGGGAGTAATAGAAAACCGGCTGCCCCTGATTTGCTGGATCATCAGAGACCCC
>NZ_DAONKG010000382.1:0-1082 GCF_035406105.1 Methanospirillum sp. | reverse complement strand
TCTTATTGATGAATATGACAAATCTATCCTCGATACCCTGAAAAATCCTGAAATTGCTGGAGAAATGCGCGATATTCTGAGAGACTTTTATGGCGGCCTGAAATCTCTTGATTCAAGCCTGAAATTTGTTATGATCACCGGAGTATCTAAACTTGTAAAAACAGGGATTTTTCAGGTCTCAATAACCTGAACGATATCACTCTTGATCATGAATATTCTGCAATTTGCGGATACAGAACGTGATTTGAAAACCATATTCCATGAATATCTTTCAGATTTCGATGAAGATAAAATCAGGGAATGGTATAATGGTTATTCATGGAGCGGAGAACAGATTTATAACCCCTTTGATATCCTCCTCCTGTTCTCCAAAGGTATTTTCAGAGCATACTGGTTTGAAACCGGCACCCCATCCTTTCTTATTGACATCTGGAAGAAAAAACCGAAGATACCCGCAGAATATGATGGTATGGTTGCTGGAGACGAGATCCTGCGGTCTTTTGATCCTGAAAAAATTACTATCGAGACGCTCCTTTTCCAGGCAGGATATCTTACGATCAGGTCATGGGAGAGTAATCCGGATATCGGGACATGGTACAGACTAGGATTTCCAAACCGGGAGGTTAGAGAGTCATTTAACCGTTTCATTCTCTCATATCTTGGTCCTGATACTGCATCAATTCCGGTTCCTGATCACCGAAGAGTGTTGGAAGTGGGAGATTTTGAACATCTGAAAACACTGATTCATGCATTGTTTGCTCCTATTCCCCATGACTGGTATAGAAACAATCCAATTTCCCGTTTTGAGGGATATTATGCCAGTGTTTTCTACTCCTGGTTATGCAGCCTCGGCTTTATGGTTATACCGGAGGATGTGACTAATAAGGGGCAGATTGATCTGTCTGTCCAAACCAGGAATGTAATTTGGATATTTGATTCAAGGTGAAAGGATACGAAAAAAAGCACACATATACGCCCTCTCAAGCAGATAGAGATGAAGGGATATCATGATAAATACCTGGCCAATTCAAAGAAGGTTTTCCTTGTTGGAATTGTCTGGGACCCGGAAACCCATGCTATCG
>NZ_DAONKG010000381.1:0-1092 GCF_035406105.1 Methanospirillum sp. | reverse complement strand
GAGTAACCTACACTATCCGGCACACCAGAATATTCAAGGTTCCTGATGAGTCATATATCCGATCAATTCTCAATGAAGAGAATGATATTATGATTGAAGACATAGAAGAGATAGATCCATGAAGGTACGACTTGGATTTGTCTCCAATTCATCCTCCTCTTCATATATTCTGGGGATAAAAAAGAATATAGTGTCAGAATGTCCCTGCTGTCATCGGAGCGGTATCAATGTGATTGATCTGATTGAACAGATGCCTCAGTCATCTGCAGCTGATGCAACGGAGATCAGATGCATCGGGAGAGAGCATATTATCAGGCATTATAAAAAGGAATTGGACAAGGTATCAGATCTCGAGGAGAATGGCTGGAAGCATAGCAGGCGGGACTATATCAGGGATGTAATTACCCGGATCGATCAGGTGCCGGATGAGTATGAGATTATCCTGATAAATATATCCCATCATGACACTGCTCTACAGGATATCCTCATAAATGAGCAGAAAGCAGGGAATTTAACAGTTGTCAGTACTATTGAAGGAATGGGGTTTGAGTGATACCATGAGGGTAAAATCGGGAAAATATACCAAGACGGTCACATCAAAAGGGTATAATTACACCTTTGACAAGCAGACCGGGTATTTTGTCAGGTGGGGAGAGACCAAGGATGATGATCCGGTGATGGCCCCCGGTTTTGAGATTTTAGACTGGGAGATCTCAACGATCTGTGACAATAACTGCAGATTCTGTATACCGAGAGGATTTAAAGTATTTACATATGATGGAAAAAAAGATATATCGGATATTAAAATTAATGATATTGTTTTGTCATATAATGAAAAGACTCATGTTACTGAGTATCAATCAGTTACTAATGTATATAGTAGATATTATGAAGGAGATATTATTTGTATTGAGACAGAGGATGGGGGATATTTAGAGATAACACCGAATCATCAGATTTATATAAAAAATAAGGGGTGGGTAGAAGCAAAGGATATATCTGATTCAGATGAGGTTATTTCTATATGACACCAGTATGCAAAACATGTGGGCAACGCGTATAGAACAGTATCATAATAGGAGGAAAAATGAA
>NZ_DAONKG010000380.1:0-1096 GCF_035406105.1 Methanospirillum sp. | reverse complement strand
AGGGTAACCGGGTCAAATATCCGTACATTCTTTCCAATCTGATTAATCCCATATTCGATCATTGCCACATTTCCAGGAAATAAATTGTAACAGAATATGAGATTGTTCCAGAATAGTTCTTCTCATTCCTCCTGTTCCCGTATGCTCAATGAGGTCAGATCTGGTGAAACCTCTCCGAGTTATAAACTCAATAATGCTATACAAAATAATCGCACTGTGACACATTCTTCAAAGCGCCTAAACCATTAGCACAAAAAAATATCGAAGTACAATTAGATCATTACGAAAAGATCTTTTTGTAATATTGATCATCACAAATTAGAATTATAATATAATACTAACTCAATTAATTAAAGAAAACTTTACTCAAAATATAAAGTTTCTCCGAGAATCAAACCGTCAGATTTATATTTGCATCTTCAGACATATCATCAGTCCCGTAAAGGGGACGTGTACGAGTGATTACAGTCTTATCAGTGATACAATTCCCTGCCAGCGAACAGTGACGTAATCGTACAGGTTTTAAGGAACATCGGAGGAACCATATGGCAAAATATTCCGACACAATCGATCTTTATGACGATCAGGGTAAACTGCTGAAGAGCGGTGTCGCCTTAGAAAAAGTAAGCCCACTTGTAAACCCCGGCATCAAGAAGATGATCGGTCTTACCAAGAGAACTGTTGCAGTGAATCTTGGTGGAGCACAGGAATTCCTCAAGACCGGTAAGTTTGGAAAGGGTGACAAACTTATGGGACGTGAACTTGACCTTGACCTTGTTGGCAATGCAGGTGCTATCAAGGAAAAGATGTTCAAGATGCTCCAGGTCACCGAGGGTGACGACACCGAGATCAAGGAATTCGGTGGCGGAAAACTCCTTCTCTGTACCGTCCCATCTGCACGTATCGATGCAGCAGCAACCTACGATGCAGCACTTACCTCAGTCGCAGCAGCAGCAACCTATGCAGTTATCGACCAGTTTAACGTCGGCATGTTCGACGGTTCAACGGTCAAGGCAGCCTTCTGGGGTACTTACCCGCAGACCATGGACCCAGCCGGTGCAAATGTTGCATCCATCCTGTCCATCCCGCAGAACAA
>NZ_DAONKG010000379.1:0-1111 GCF_035406105.1 Methanospirillum sp. | reverse complement strand
CCGACAGTCTGACCCGTGAGATACACCGCATTCAGGCTGTCAAGAGCGATATCATTCGCCTGATCTGCAAAATTGCCTCCGAGGTAATCTGACCACCTGATCATCGAACCGGTCGGGTCCAGTTTTATGACAAATGCATCGTTTGATCCATGCAGCCGGTCTCCGTATGCAAAGGGGAGCATTATGGGGAAGTTATCTGAAAAGGTATCACCAGTGACATATATATTCTTCAGGGAGTCAACCGCAATACCCCGGCCAAAATCGGCATGATCACCTCCAAGGTATGTTGAAAAGAGGATTGATGCATTCCCGGTTGTCTGGTTAATTCCAATTTTTGTAATAAATGCATCCCGGCTGTTGTGGCAGTATGTTCCATTATACTTCAGATACGCAGTATTGACAACCGTTGGATTCACTAGTGGAAAATTACATGAGGAGGTATATCCGGTCACATATACATCACCAGACGAGTCACGTGCAATATCCATACCATAGTCTTCCAGTGTCCCCCCAAGTAACGTTGAATATTCCAGGTATGGATCAATTATCAGGGGATATGCCGGATCATAATCTCCGATCGCATATCCTACCTCTCCATTCTCAAGGATTTTATACGATGATTCAACCGGAACAGAACTCCCATTGATCATCTGATAAGTATACGGAGCCCGTTCAGTAAGATTCCCAAAGCTTGTCTGTACCTGAAGAGAACCATCCTCCGTCAGCGAGATCCCCTTACTCCCGCCATATATCAGACGGATAAGCCCGGGATCGGCCCCTTCCCTGACGGTAAACTCCCGTTTAAGAACGCCCTGCTGTCCGGAGTAGGAGAGGTTGATGCCAGGAAGAATGTCCACATACCGGATACCTCCATACCACGGCACATATCGGTGCCAGTCAGATTCGTTCGATCCGATCAGGAAGTTTGCATACCCGTCAAGTTTGTCAAACGCCTCAACGGTAGCATTCTCTCTTGCATCTGCAACGGTCACGATGACCGGAATAGAGACATTTTCCCCGCATTCCACACAGTCACCAGACGGACCGCTGATTAATAGAGCATCTTTTGTAAAATCAAATGAAAATTCTGCTGTTTTTACCTGATAGAGAA
>NZ_DAONKG010000378.1:0-1133 GCF_035406105.1 Methanospirillum sp. | reverse complement strand
TTGAAGTCATGGTACTGGTAAGTACTCCAAAGGATCTCCCCGAATACCGGTTTGTCCATGAGAATATCCCTGTCGGAACGGTGGAAAAACGGAGTAAAACGACGATTAACAGTCAGCTGGTGCTCCCCATGACAGAGGATAATTTCAGAAAACTCTCTTCCGGTGAACGGCAGGCTGAGGTGGAAACCAAAGTCATCAAAGTCAGTTCCAATATTATGGGATAGATAATTCGATCATCACAATGATTTTATAAAAAGAGCAGGAACAATTCATCGTGGCTGCACGGAACCGGACGCTGATATTCGTTGAATTATTGTTCGCACTCGTGGCACTGGTGTGCGGGACGATAGCCTTTTCATCACTCGTCAGGTATGCAGTCCTTTCTATCCGTATGGGGGCTGCTGCTCCCTGGACATGGACATGGGCTCTCGCAATGGGTATTCTGCTTGCGGTTACCATCGCTGCATATCGCAGGATAGATCATGCCCCACTCCGTATCCTGGTTGTTATCCTGCTGTTTGTCCCGGAACTTGTCTCTCTGCTTCTTGATCAGACGGTACCGTTCCCGGATGTCGGGTTTTTAAACCGGTAAAAAAGGTTACAGGGTTGTTCCGACACCGGACCCTGCTGGTTTTTTGTCAGATGCGTAAAATGTCAGGGTATTACTGGTTGAGGCAAGGTATTTGTCATTTCCTTCAAATATTGCCCGCACCGGTACACCACCGCCCTCCCATGTACTTATGGTTGCCGTGAACCGCCCGTCTCCATCGGTTGAGGTCGTAAGGAGCGGGAGGAAGTCTGTTCCGTAATCAGGCACCTCGATCGTGATACTGACACCAGGTACGCCTTTTCCTGAACTGTCAACAAGCCGGCCGGTCAGTACAACGTCTGTTCCCACTGTCGGACGGAGATTATTGGCCGAGAGGGTGAGGCTTGTTATGACCGGAAGGGATGATGCCGGTGATGGTGTGCTGGTGGCAGCAGCAACGATCGGTCCGGGTGATGGTGATGGCTGAACCGTCGAACCGGCCGGGACATACCCTGAAAGACCGGTAGTCTGAACAATTTCGGATTTTGCGATAGTGCCACTCACCTTTGCAACTGCCTGGAAATAGGGGACCGATTTGAGTTCA
>NZ_DAONKG010000377.1:0-1151 GCF_035406105.1 Methanospirillum sp. | reverse complement strand
TATTCCCCAGAAAAGTAGAGATTGTCACCACGGATGGCGTATCTCCGTACATTCTCCCGTATATCTCCCAGGAGGTGATCTGGGTTTGAAAGCATCCATCCCGTTTCTGTATCATATCCTTGATGAAATTCAGTATATAATTCAGTATATTCTTGATAAAACCGAGTCTCTGACGGTTGATGATATCAGATTAGATCCTGATCTCAGTCGTTCCATTCCCCGTTCTCTTGAGATAATTGGTGAAGCGGTGAAAAATCTCTCATATGCTTTCCGGGATGCACATCCGGAGATTCCCTGGAATGATATTGCTGGTATGAGGGATAAACTCATTCATGGATATTTTGGGATTAAATAGATAGTCGTCTGGTCGGTTATCAAATATGATATTCCTGAACTTGATAGAAAGATTCGGAAGATAATTGAAGATATTAAAACCGAATAGAGTATAATCATGCTACCTAAAAAACCACCTGCAAAATCAGGTATCGATGCAATACGTCACAATGAGAAGAGGAAAAATATTCCCCCCGGAGAACTTCTTGATAATGTTGTAGGTGATGAACATAATCCATCCATTCTTCGGTATCCCCGTGATCCATCTCTTGATCCCCAATCGGTCTGGAAGGGTGGGGATGAACAGGATGGAAAAGATCTTAAGGTTCCGGCTGTTCCGATCTACATACAGGAAAATATCCATCCCAAGGTTATTATTGAGAAGTTTTTGGAGAGCCAGCGGACTTCTGACAGAGTGAAAGAAGCCTTAAAAGAAGCAGTTCAGGGCCTTGGATATGATCTTCTCCTGGTCTGTGGATTTGCTTTTGACTCTTATGTCTCTGAAGAACTAAAACGGAATGGGAATTTGATGGTATTACCGATTATGATGAACCCGGATCTAGCAATGGGCGATGAGCTCCTAAAGAAGACCGGGAGGGGGAATCTCTTTATGCTATTCGGAGAGCCGGATATTAATATCGTGAAAGAGAAAAGGTTCATTGCCGTAAAACTGAAGGGAGTGGATGTATATGTTCCTACAACCAGACAGGTCAGAAGTTATTCGACAGACGATGTTGCCTGCTGGTTTATCAATACCGATTATAATGGAGAGAGTTTCTTTGTCCGTCATGCGTACTTTACCGGGGCAGACAAACCTT
>NZ_DAONKG010000376.1:0-1158 GCF_035406105.1 Methanospirillum sp. | reverse complement strand
CGTATACAGAGAGGAGAATGAGATGATAATCAGGAGGGTTGTATGACCGGTCTCGTTCCGGGACGCCAATTCCCGGATGATCTGACGCACTATACAGAGTTTTCCGGGTCAGGGCTCATATCCCATGCAGAGATGCAGCGGATTGATAGGAACGCACAGGACCTTGGTATCAGCGGACTTGAACTTATGGAATCTGCCGGGACCGGACTTGCGATGGCAGCCCGCGAATACCATCCTGACGCAATACTCATCCTCTGCGGAAGCGGCAATAATGGTGGTGACGGCATGGTGGCAGCCCGTCATCTCGCATATGAGGCGGAGGTTACTGTACTCTGGTATGATTCCGGACGGCTGACTGAGTCAACAAAGACGCAACTTGGGCGGCTGACCTCATGCCGGGTTCATTCCGTCCCGTTCCGGTGCCGCGATGATTTGAGTGCACGGTACCGGTTATTTCAGGAAACAGATCTCATCATTGATGCTCTTCTTGGAACCGGGGTGACAGGGCAGGTCAGAGAACCAGTTAGAACATGCATTGAGTATGCAAACAAGGCTCCGGCCCCTGTCCTTTCTGCTGACATTCCGTCACCGGGGATTATTCCTGACATGGTCTGTGCATTTCACCGGGCAAAAACGGAGGGAGCAAAAACCTATAATATCGGAATCCCGCTCCTGGCTGAGATTGCAACCGGCCCTGGAGACCTTCTCTGCCTGCAGACCCGATCAGCGGATGCCCACAAGGGAGTGGGAGGTGAGATCCTGGTTATCGGGGGAGGGCCATACCAGGGAGCCCCGTACCTCGCCGGTCTTGCAGCTCTGCGGGCAGGTGCTGACATTGTGCGGATTGCATCCCCCCATTTCCTTCCTGAACCGGATCTCATCCATCTGCCAACGACCGGGGGCAGAATTACCATGGCAGATCTCGACGTATTCATCCCCTTCTGTGAACGCTCCGATGTCGTCCTCTGCGGGCCAGGCCTCGGTCCTCAATCCCACGAGGTCATCACTGAACTAGCCCCTCATATCAGAAAAGGAGTCTTTGATGCCGACGCACTAAATAGTCCGCTCCCTGTGGCGGACGAATCACTCTATACCCCCCATGCAGGGGAGTTTGTCCGGATGTGTGGTGTACATCCGGGAACGACACCCTATGAACGG
>NZ_DAONKG010000375.1:0-1162 GCF_035406105.1 Methanospirillum sp. | reverse complement strand
AGGTATGGAAGATGTTTTTCTGTCTCGGTTGCAATCCGTGCCATCATCATAACTGCCTGATCCGGATGTTTTCCAACTGAGGTCTCGGCTGAGAGCATGGTCGCATCGGTTCCGTCCACAATGGCATTTGCAACATCGGTTACTTCAGCCCTGGTTGGTCTTCCTCTGCTGACCATTGACTCCAGCATCTCGGTTGCGGTAATTACCGGCTTCCCCTGCTGACTGCATGAAGTAATGATGAGCTTTTGTATATTCGGAACCTCTTCAAGGGGGATCTCAACCCCGAGATCTCCCCGTGCAACCATAATTCCGTCTGCGTCTCTGATGATATCAGCCAGTCCTTCAACAGCCCGCCTGCATTCTATCTTTGCAATGATTGGTATATCTGCCATTCCCTGTTTAGCAAGGAGGATTCTGGCATCCCGGATATCAGCCGCTGATCCAACAAATGACAAAGCGATATAATCTGGTCTGAATGCTGCCCCCCGGCGGATATACTCACCGAAGCGGGGACTTGCATATGGAATATCAGGCCTCCTTCCCGGAATGACAACCCCCATTCCTTCCCTGATGGTTCCTCCAGATAGCACGGTTGTACGCATTGGCGGACCTGGTTTTAAGATCTGTAATGTGACAGCACCGTCACCGATAAGCACCATATCACCAGGGCAAACCGGGGGGATACAATCAGGGGGCGTGACCAGAACTGAACCTGGGGAGTTCATATGTTCCCCAGCGATATGGATGATGTCTCCTGCTATGACATCACGGGGTGGTGAGCCGGTCAGCACTCTGAGCTTTGGTCCAGGGATATCAACAAGAATGCCGATCTCACGGTTTAGTTCATCTGCGAGAGTTCGAATCTGCTGAACCGTTTCCTCATGCCAGGTTGCTGATCCGTGTGACAGGTTTACCCGTGCGATATCCATTCCTGAGAGGATCATCTCCCTGATAATTCGTGGATGAGCAGATGCCGGACCGATCGTTGCGATGATCTTCGTTCGTCTTAACGTACATGACATGCAGGAATCAGGAGGGCCGGCCTTCCTCTTCATGATACGGGAGATGTGCGTTTTCGAAGGATAAAAGGGAAACTCTCACCTCACTCAGGTGAGTGGGCTATAAACCCCCCGAATGATAACTCAGTACTGCGATGGATAAT
>NZ_DAONKG010000374.1:0-1185 GCF_035406105.1 Methanospirillum sp. | reverse complement strand
ATCACCGGACAGCCGATCCAGGAGTTTCTTCCAAAAGGGCCTGATGCAGAACGGATTTTGGAAGCGATGCAGATCAGCACGAAGGTCTTTGCTGATCATCCGGTCAACCAGACCCGGATAAACCGGAGATTAAAACCTGCCACCTCGATATGGCCGTGGTCCGGAGGAAAGCGCCCTGAAATGAGATCATTTCATGAGATTACCGGGTTATCCGGAGGGATTATATCAGCAGTGGATCTCCTCAATGGAATCGGGACATATGCAGGGATGGAGATTATTAAGGTCCCGGGGGCGACAGGATTTATCGATACCGACTACCAGGCAAAGGCGCGGTATGCGGTCAAGGCCCTCAAACGACTTGATTTTCTCTTTATCCATGTCGAGGCCCCTGACGAAGCAGGCCACATGGGTAGTCTTGAAGAGAAGATAAAAGCGATTGAACGGGTGGATGAGATGATTGGGACAATCATGAACGATTTTGACGGGCGGATTGCGGTTCTTCCGGATCACCCGACACCCATCAGAATCAGGACCCATACTGCTGAACCGGTTCCGTTTGCAATCCTTGGAAGAGATACGGACAGTACCTGCAGGTTCTCAGAAAAAGAAGGGGCACGAGGAATGTACGGGCTTATTCAGGGAACCGGTCTTCTTCCTCTTATTCTCTCTTAATGATTCATTCGTTTTTTCATCATCTGAACAGAATGAAACAGGGCAACTACCACTATTCCGCAGATGATACTGATCGCAAACATAAGCCCGGCCGGGGTTGACTCAGTAGCCCGGTCAAAGAGGAGCTTGGATGATCCAAGCATCAGTCCGGTCAGGATGGCGACGATAAGATCACTATAGTGTTTGAGGAGGTATTTAAGCAGCCGGGTAAAGGTGAGAAGGCCGAGCACTCCGCCAGCAAGGTATGCAGCAATATCTGGCAGTGCAAGAGTTTTCAGGGCAAAGAGCATGTATTCATACTGGTTCATCAGAAGGGTGATATACGCCCCCGAGATACCCGGCAGGACCATTGCACACAGGGCTATAAACCCGGTAATAAAAAGAATCGGGTATGAGTGACCAAGGGCTGCCGGATTAAGCATCACAATCCCAAAACCAAGACCAATCCCAATGATAAGAAAGATAAAACTCCCCGGATATCGGTTTGGAAGGGGTGCAAAGAGCAGAACGGAT
>NZ_DAONKG010000373.1:815-1196 GCF_035406105.1 Methanospirillum sp. | reverse complement strand
CTGCTTGTCGTAGATATCCGCCCGTCAATATCAGATATGTTCCAACCGGTACCCCTATAATTGCCATTAATATGTACACACAGAAGAATCATCACATGAGGATAGCTAAAAACCCCTCTTAGGGGGTCATAGGTTTATAAAGTATTTATTAACTCCATTTTTTGGATGGGGGGTTTTTAGCTATTCTCCGGCATATATCTTCTGTGCACCTAAAAAAACATGCTTTCCTCAACCGGATATTATCCTGCTATCATCAATAATAGAGCCAAATTATATTATTTCTCATCTCCTCGCAACCGTCAGGTACCCGCTGTGACACACCTTTGTCGAAGGCCGTGTCCCCCGATCACTCCGGTCCATCTCCCGTAGAATACTCTCATG
>NZ_DAONKG010000373.1:0-805 GCF_035406105.1 Methanospirillum sp. | reverse complement strand
CTGAAAAGAGCCCTGAGGCAGTATCAAACACGATTCCCATCTGCTCAAAGAACGGTGTATAACAGACCAGGTACCCGCCCGGACGAATCAGGGAGAAAGCATGGATAACATGTTCCTTCGTTATCCCAAGATCAAGGTGGACAATATCATACCGGCCATCCATCTCCAGGACATCACGGTTCACCACCTCAATATTTGAAAGCCCGGTCTCACGGATACTCTCTGCAGCGATCCGGTAAAACTCCTCCCGTCGTTCACAGGTCGTCACCCGTCCGGCAACTCCGGCAAAAAAGACCGCTGCAACCCCGCTCCCGGTCCCGGCATCAAGGACGTGATCATGCTTATTCATCCCGGTCAGACCGATCACCAGTCCGATATCACGGGGGAGCATGGGTGCCCCGCTCCGTTTTGCCTGCTCAAAAAAGTCGGTTGCCCGGGGAAGGCGGATGATGAACTCTTTTCCTGATCTCGTCGTGATGACATCTCCCGGCTCCTTTCCAATAAGCCCGGAAAGGTCAACCATCCCAAGGTCAGTCCCGATACTGCCCTCACCGGCCCGGACAACATAGGTCTTCCCCTTTCCAAAAAGAATGACCCGGTCTCCGGCTGCTATCATGACGACAGACGAAGGATTGCTTCTGCAATATCTCCCTTAGTCTCAACAAGGGCTGCCTTTGCCGCCTCCGGTGTGACATTCGCCTGTGTGGCTACCAGGTTCACATCCTCGTCCGGGATCACCGCAGCAGCCTCCTCAAACCGTGGTTCACCGGTGATCTGCCAGGTGACAACACCCTGCATCTTCATC
>NZ_DAONKG010000372.1:0-1199 GCF_035406105.1 Methanospirillum sp. | reverse complement strand
GTCTCTTTCATCTTTTTATAATCAATAGTGTATTTCTGGATGATGGAAGAGTAAAAACCGGTCATTGCAGAGAGAATGATAATGACGATATAAAAAGGGATGTGAAAGGTATCCACGAGTGGTCCGAGAACGACATTCAGCGAGGTTCCAAGTGTATTGCGAACTGTTTCTATACTGGCAATAAATAACAGCCCCATAGCCAGAATCAGGGGCATCATACTCATGGTTGCTGACTGCGATCCTGCCATGGTTTACCTGAGGACCTGAACCATCTCTTCTACTGCTTTCTCAAGCAGGAAGTCAGGGTTTTGAATATATCGTATCGTGCACCCGGTCAGCATGGCATAGGATGCGGCAACTGCACGGTTGAAATCCTGGTGATCCTGAATATCCCGGTACCCTTCAATATCACGGATCCGTGAGGTGTCTGATAATCTGCGCTTTAAGATCTGGTCTGAGTCAGTCTCGACAAGAATGATCAAATCAGGTTTTAACTCCTTCAGAACACATTCAGGGAGTCCAGGAAGGAATCCTACCGGCGTTTTTACTGAAGCATGGGTATCGATAATGACATTCCCATCGATCCGGGCGATCGCCTGTGAAGCAAGTTGCTGAAGTCGCTTCTGGGTATTTTTATCAAGTTTGCGCATTTCATCACGGTCATTGACAATACCCTCCTTTTGTGCAACATCGAACATAAAGGTGCCAAAATTGATGCTCTGATATGGCACTCCTTCTTCCTCAAGCCGTCTGATTGACTCGGTAATGACCGAGGTCTTGCCGACCCCGGGCACCCCGGTAATTATGACTTTCTTCCCGGTCATAGTGGTTTCTCTCTTATTCCTTACCAAAGAATGTTCGCATGAACGGATACATTTCCATGATCTGTTCACTGGCGATCTGTTCATAGAGCCGGTAGGTAATTGAAACCGTCAGCAGCAGACCAGTACCGGACACTGCCCCGATCACACCAAAGAGGTTTGCCACTACCGACATGATTCCGATAAAAACCCCGCCGATAACCGTGACACGGGGAATATATCGGTCAAGAACCTTTTCAAGGACTGCCGGATTTCTCCTATAGCCGGGAATTGACATTCCGGAGAGCTGAATCTGCCGTGCAACAGCCTTGGAATCAAGACCGGCGGTCTTCACCCAGAACAGAGCAAATACAGCACCTCCGACGATCATAATGAGGG
>NZ_DAONKG010000371.1:0-1201 GCF_035406105.1 Methanospirillum sp. | reverse complement strand
AGCCGGCGACTCGATCATGGAGGCAGCAGATGCCGGGCTTGATCTTGCCGTTACGATTACGGAACATATTCCCGTTCATGATGTCATGCGTGCGGTGACCTATGCACAGATTCGGGACTGCACCATCATAGGCCCCAATTGTCCGGGACTTCTCTCTCCCGGTGAGATCAGTATGGGCATTATGCCGGCTCATCTGGCAACCCGGGGTCCGGTTGGTGTTATCTCCCGCAGCGGGACTCTGACGTATGAAGTGGTGCATGAACTGACCCGTGCAGGGATTGGTCAGAGTACTATCATCGGCATTGGGGGGGATCCTATCATTGGCCAGACATTTGCAGATGCGCTCGATCGGTTTGCAGATGATCCACAGACAAAGGCCGTTGTCATTCTTGGAGAACTTGGCGGGAACCTAGAGGAAGAAGGTGCCCGATCCGCGGATATACCGGTTGTTGCGTTTATTGCCGGAACAACTGCACCGGCTGAGAAGCGAATGGGTCATGCCGGGGCCATTGTCACGGGTGGTGAAGGGGACGCAAAAGCCAAGATTGCCCGACTTCGGGATATTGGTGTCCCGGTTGCAGATCGGCTGAGTGAGATTCCTGCGCTCATCAGAGAGGTGCTGTAACATGTCACTTATAGAAAATCTGCGAGGCCGGGGGGAGGGAGAGGAATCTCCTGGCGGGAAGTATAATCCGTTCCGTATTCTTGAGATAGGGGAGAGCATGGTCCGGTACTGTGATGGTATCAGGATCAAGAATTACAATTTTCTGGCCATTCTGACCAGTGATCGTCTGGTCCTCATTGAGAGTGCCCAGCAGAGTGCGGGAACCATTGCGAAGGAGATCCCGGTTTCCATGATTCAGGGTGCTGTTATGGAGCGGGATGAAAAGAACCGCCCAGCACTTGCCATATCCATGGAGGTCGGCGGACAGACCCGACTTATGAAACTCGTGTTTACCGGACTGATTGCTGAGCCGGAGACTGAATGTCGCGAGTGGTTTGCTGCGATTAATGGATATCCCCCTGAACCGGAGGTCCAAAAGGAGCCGGAACCTTTGCCATCGGTACAGGTCCCCCCCTCTGCTGAACCACACCCTCAATCAAAGCAGGTATCTCCGTCTCCGATAATTGATGCAGAGGCTGTATCAGCCGTCAGGAAAGAAGTCCCGGTTCAGGAATCTGTTGCTGATCAGGTGAAACC
>NZ_DAONKG010000370.1:0-1241 GCF_035406105.1 Methanospirillum sp. | reverse complement strand
GGATGGTTGCTCGTGGCCAGTGCAGGTACGGTGATATCGGGATTCTTCTTCGGAGTGTGAATACAAGTGGTGAGCCGTTCATTGATGTGTTCCGGGAGAAGCATATTCCTTTCATGGTCGGGGGGAAGGTTGGTCTTTTTCGCCGGGCGGAGATTGCGGCTCTTGCAAAGATTGTGGTCTGGGCTTCTCCGGACGGCTTTTTCCAGAAGTCACGATGGGACTGGAAGAATAAGCTTGAGGGGGAGGATCTGCTCACGTTCGGATCACAGGAATGGGTGGATGCAATCCCGGGTCTTTGCACGGTTGATGAGATTCTTCCCCGGCTGACTGAGTGGAAACGGCAACTCCATGGGAAAGGGTTTGATCATGTTGCCGGGATGTACCAGGAACTCCTCTCCATTCTCGGGTTTTTACACCTGGATCCGGATAATCCTGAACATGCGGTCATCATGGCTAATCTGGGGCGGTTCGGGGATATCATGAGCGATGTGGAAACGGCCCAGAAACTCGGGGGTCACCGGGTCTCTTGGCCAACTCTGTTAAAGACGATAACGTATTTCCTGAACCATTACGCAAACGGGGCCTATGATGAGCGTATGGATGATGATCTGACCGGTCTGAATGCAGTGAATCTGATGACCATGCATCAGTCAAAAGGGCTGGAGTGGCCGGTTGTGTTCATCCCTGCTCTGGTGAACGGAAGGTTTCCCTCATCCAACACCGGAAGAGAGCAGAGATGGTTTCTTCCCCGGGATATGTTTGATGTGTCCAGGTATGAAGGTGATGTGGAAGGGGAACGGAAGTTGATGTACGTGGCCATGACAAGGGCAAAGGAGCTGCTCGTCCTGTCATACTTTACAACACTAAACGGGAAGAAGAAGGGTGTCAGCGAATTTATTGAGGATCTGGCTGACTGTCCGGATATTGAGGTTCTATCTTCCTCTGCACATCTGCCTGATCTCTCATTCTCGCAGCGTGGTGAGGATGATGAGATCCAGACCTTTTCAGCCGGCGAGTTGATTCACTATAGTAAATGTCCGTACCGGTACAGAATAAATACCATATGGGGATTTCAGCCGGGTATCAACCCATATCTCGGCTATGGAAATGCGCTCCATCATTGTATGCGGGAAGCTGCTGAACTGATGAAGGAGGGGTATGATCCGGTTACAGCGGTGGCAACCTCGGTTGAGGAGAACTTTTTCATGCCATTTGTCGATCCCGGTCGTGCAGAGGGTCTG
>NZ_DAONKG010000369.1:0-1253 GCF_035406105.1 Methanospirillum sp. | reverse complement strand
CGGCTTGCGCATTCTGGGCATTATTCTTCTCTCGATTGTGGCATTCTGGATCTTTTCTGATGTCTCTGGGTATCAGTTCAGTATCGCCTTTGTGATGCTGTATACCGGTCTGGATCTTGCAACGATCATGGTCCTGCTTTTATATGTCAAGGATCGAAGACTGGTTGAAGCGGTTATTACGGATCTGATTGAACGGGGTGAACGAAGCAGGGAAGAGAGGGTTTCAAGATTCGGAGGGGATTTTGATGCAATAATTGCGGCTCTTGGGAGTGATGATGAACATGAGCGCGAAGAGGCTGTTGAGGCGTTATCTGAACTCTCCGATCCACGGACGATCCTCCCTCTTATCCGGGCACTCTCTGATGAAAGTCCGTTTGTCCGGAGACGGGCTGCTGACGCGCTTGGGAGGGCTGATTCACCAAAGGCAGTCGACCCTCTGATGAAGGCACTGACCGATGAGGACCGGTATGTCCGGGAGACTGCTGCCGAGTCACTGGGCCGGCTTGGTGATCGTGCGATTCCGGTTCTCATCAGGGGTCTTGACAATGAGGACTGGCGGGTCAGGGTTGGATCACTGATTGCCCTTCGGGTTACTCATGGCACAATCCGTTCTGTTGATTCAGTTCTTGAGCGGTTGCAGGATGAATCGCCGTACGTACGACGGGAAGCGGTGAAGACGCTCGGGCGGATTGGGAATTCTACGATAGTACCCTATATTATTCAGGCAACGAAGGATAGTGATCCGGGAGTCCGGCTTCGGGCGATCAGGGCACTTGGAAAACTGGGGGAGAGAGAGGAGGTTGTCCCTGTGCTTGAAAGGTGTGCCCGGGATGAGCATGGAGCGGTCAGGGTGCAGGCGAGGGAGGAACTTGAGAGGGTGAGAGGTGGTCGTGATGGGTGATGTTTCAGTATGTCGAATGAGGATGGAGAGAGACAATTTTTGTGATACAGGGTAGATTTTTATAACAAATGAACTGCATGAGACTGCCTCATCCTATCATATACTCTCAATTTTTTTTGCCCGCCATACTTGTGACTATTGCAATCATAGGACTTGCAATACGCCTGATCCCCCTGGAAATTATCCTGGGCCCGTATCCTCGTCTTGAGGGATTATGCGATACATGGTTTCTTCTCACACAAACCCAGTTTGTAGCCCATAATTATCCCCTCTATACCTGGTTTTACCCATCGATTGGATTTCCTGACGGTCTTGAAACAATCGAGATGAATCCACTTCTCCCGTTTATTGC
>NZ_DAONKG010000368.1:0-1254 GCF_035406105.1 Methanospirillum sp. | reverse complement strand
CCTGACTTCCTTCAGGATCTCATCAAGTTCCCTGCTTCGTATCCGTCTGCCAAACACCCGTGGTACCTGACAGAACCCGCACCGGCCAAAACATCCCCGGTGGGTTTCAATGTATGTCTGGGCACCCCTGATATCCTGGGCTCCGATGTCATCCGGAATGAGGGGGAGCGGGAAGGAGAGATCCTGATTCCGTTTCTGCTCGGTTTTTATGATCCGACCATCTTCAATGTACGCACAGTTCGGACAATCAACTCGGTCTGCCCTATGAAGAATGCATCTGACAGCCTCTTCCCCTTCACCGCAGACAACAAGGTCTGGATGCAGTTCTCCAAGGACCATCTCCGGCCCTGAAGAGACCGGACCGCCGATGATGCACTCTCCCCCTTTCTGCTGAATACGCTTTACAACCTCTTTTATCGCCGGGTCCAGCAGATGAAGTGTACTGTACAGGCTCATGAAAACCTGATCCCCGTGCAATTGTGAAATATCGCGGGTTATGTGTGGATGAAATCCGGCATCTCGAATTATTCCTCCTATTCGCATCGCTCCATAGGTATACAGGCCGGGAGCGCCGACCATCACATTCGATATCCGGTTTTTCATATTCGTAAGATTGTTTGATTTTTCGCTTATAAATCAGTTCGAGGTTTTTTTCCTGGTTCTGGTTGCTTCAGGTGTATAATATTACTCATACGCTGAGAAATATATTAGAATAACTCTGACACTATATACATAGAATATCTCTGTAAGAATCTGCAGAGATGAGGTAGTGTTATGGGACAAACAACATATCAGGGGGTTCCGGGTATCCTGAGACCCTTTAAAGAATATATTGAAAAATGGTCACTTCCCGCAGGATCAGAGATTGTTTTCTACGGGGTGCCTGGTACCTGCACACCATTTGTGGAATTACTCTGCTTTGCCATCCGATCACTTTCCCTGACCTGTATTTTTGTGCCCTACACCGGAGAGGAAAAAGCCCACAAGCTGACAATGAAGCCGGATGTCGGTTTTCAGGCATCAGAGGCATACCTGCCGAAAAATCCTGCCGTCCTTGTCATCATGGGAGGGCTGGCCATGCCAAATATGCCGATTTCTGCAGATGATGTTGCGTCGGTGATGAACAAATGGAAAGGAGCAGGAACAATTGGGGTCTGCTTTATGCACATGTTTGAAAAGGCAGGCTGGCTTGATAAGATTATCAAAGTGAATCTTATCAAGCCAGCCTGCCTTTTCAAACATGTGCATAAAGCA
>NZ_DAONKG010000367.1:0-1257 GCF_035406105.1 Methanospirillum sp. | reverse complement strand
AAAGAAAACCCGGCGAGAGGGAGGAGAAATTGCCCGAAGTTCTCTATCCTGAGGTGACATCCCCGGTAACCTCCCGGATTAGGCGTATCAGTTCAGGTTCGGCCAGATCTCTTGGACGGGGGGAGGAAACCTGGATCTCCTTCCTGACAAATGATGGCCTTTGTGAGAGAATGATGATCCGATCCCCCAGATATACAGCCTCATCAGGATTATAGGTCACAATAAAAAAAGTAGTGCCAAGTGTATCCCGTATCCGGATTACTTCATCCTGCAGTTCATGCCGGGAGAAAGGATCAAGTGCACTAAACGGCTCATCCATGAGGAGAATCTCAGGTTCTATTGCGAGAGCTCGGGCAACCGCAACCCGCTGTTTCATTCCGCCGGATAACTGATGGGGGAGGACGTTCGCAAACTCTTCCATGTGTACAAGAGAGAGCAGCCCATGGACCTTTAGTGCAATCTGCTCCTTTGAGATCTTCCGGACTTTCATACGAAGACCATACGCAATATTGTCATATACCGAGAGCCAGGGAAAAAGACCATGTTCCTGGAATACCATTGCAGTGTGACCAAGTTGAAAGGCATTTCCCTCACTCCCACAGACAACCCCGGAATCAGCTGATTCAAGTCCTGACAGGATACGAAGTATCGTTGATTTCCCACATCCAGAAGGTCCCATGAGGCAGACTATCTCTCCTTTATTGATAAAACAGGAGATGTCTGATATTGCCTGAAATTGTGCCTGTTCATCACGAAATTGTTTCGATATCCCCTTAAGAACCAGAACCTGCATTATTCCTTCCCCTGCCAGCCAAAGAATTTCTTCTGTCCGATTCTGAAGATATAATCTGATACGATGCCAATCACACCAATGACAATCATACCCGCAACGATGACCTGTATCTGTCCCAGATTATACGCAAACATAATCAGATATCCTAGTCCAGTACTCGTTCCAGGAAGCATTTCAGCCGCAACAAGACACATCCATGCAACACCAAACGCCAGTCGAAGCCCGGTCCAGATAGATGGCAATGTCCCGGGAATTACTACCGTTTTGAATTTTTCTAAAGTGGTAGCTCCCAGTGTTTGAGCTACCTCAAGCCACCTGATTCTGATACTCCTGACTCCTTCTATGGTGCTGATAAAAACCGGAAAGAACGAACCGATGAAGATGATAAAGATGAGAGAGCCAAATCCAATCTTAAACCAGGCGATTGCGAGAGGCATCCAGGCAATCGGGGGAACCGGCCGGAG
>NZ_DAONKG010000366.1:0-1289 GCF_035406105.1 Methanospirillum sp. | reverse complement strand
ACACAAATCAGGATCCAAAACCAATCGGCCCGTATAGTCAGGGAGTTGCCGTGAATGATTATGAATACACATCAGGTCAGATAGGCATTGATCCCCAGACCGGAGTTCTTGCAGAAACACTTGAGGGTCAGACTCACCAGGTCATGAAAAATCTCAAGGCAATTCTGGCATTATCCTTTTTCATTCTTGTTATCTGAATCGAAGTTTTTATTTCCTGATCAATAGATGGATGAGTATGAAACGATGGTTCGTATTCATCTGTCTCATATCGGTTTTTCTGAATCCTGCGTATGCAGGCAACATTGTTCCTGATTCTTCTTCAAACCGGAATTTGGCTCCCCCATCGGATATGCTTTCAGCATTGGACCGAATTACTGGTGAGATATCGAATCAGCTGGCAATTATCAGGGAAGAAAACAGTATCAGTGCCGAATCTCTCCGGACTATTGGAATATCCGGAGAAAATGCAACCTCTGTATTGGTTACAAAACTTGAAAAAGTACCCTATGGCCACTCTTCACTGATCATCTCTCCCGATAATATCGTTACTGCTGCAGCTCCAGTCACGTTTTCAGGTCTTATCGGTACTGATCTAAGTTATCAGCCAGAAACCAGATTTGCAAATGAAAGACAAGAGCCGGTCATCAGCAACATTTTCTATCTGGAAGAAGGGTTTTATGGAATCTCTATCAGTTATCCCATATTTTCAGAAAATAAGGAGTATCTTGGATATACTGATGTTACCATCCGTCCTGAAGAGTTCTTCAGACCGGTTATCGGTCCCTTTACTGAGCAGACCGGGTATGAAGTATTTATCCTTGAAACCAATGGAATGACTGTATATGAAACAGATGAAGTTGAGATTGGGAAGAATGTCCTGACCGATCCAATCTACGACACCCCGGAGATGCGTAATGTATCGCATGCAGTAATTGAGAATGAGAGCGGGGCCATCCAATATACCTTCTGGGATAAAAACTGGAACCGGCAGGTTCTCCGTGAAGCAGTCTGGAATACCCTTTCCCTAGATAACCAGAACTGGCGGGTAGCAGTTGTCAGAAATGTAGAAGAATCAGCAAAGCACGAAATCCCCTTGGATCATCAAATAATGCCTGATAATCTGAATACAAGCCTGGTTAATCTTACTCAGTTTGTTCAGGATGCAGCCATATTTGCCCGCACAGCAGGCCAGGAATCGGCATGTGCTTCTTTTAACAATCTTTCAGGCCCGTATGTCTCTGGTGATCGGTATATCTTTGCATATACCATGAATAGCACCACCCTTGCCC
>NZ_DAONKG010000365.1:0-1305 GCF_035406105.1 Methanospirillum sp. | reverse complement strand
AATTAACCTATTTATTCTACTTGTTCAAGTGGCAAAACAAACAATGTATGGACACCATCGTAATTGTTAAGAATTTCTGTTCTGCTATATGGTTTGACCACGTATCTGATTGCGTCATCTGCACAGTTCGAACCAACTGTTAACAATGTGATGTAATGGTGAGCATCAACAGAAGCATTTAATAAATCGAGTTCATCGTATTCAGATGCAGGATATGGACTTAATATATTGTTGATGTCATCAGATGAGTACCCGTTCATGTCGATATGATATAAATTAACTATGTATTTTAACAGGATGTTATTAAAATTATATGGCTGTCCGTATTTCTTCAACTCGATGACATGATAACACCGTGGGCACAATCGTCTGTACCATCGTGCCCCTTCAATCCACCTGGTTTTAGAGCCTTCCAGTATTCTAAAATTGTCCATTCTCCCTTTTCTTAACCATTTTATTTTATACATGATTTAGAATTGGATTTCAAAACTAATAAAGATAACGATTCAAAAACAAATTATATTAATACTGGTGGATATGATCCAGCATACTAACGGTATATACAGCAGTCTTAAATTTAAGGGTTAAATCATTTTTATTATCAGGACACTCTCCAAATTTAATCAAAAACCTCGGGCGTTTGTCACAGTTTAACTGGTAATACAGACCGGATGCATCTTCTCCAAGATACTGGACATCATGATCACCGGGTTCTATCCAGTCCATTTCATGTTTATATCTCAGATAAAACAGTATACACCAGATGTAATCGGGGTAATCAGCAATTTTATATTTTGTATCACATATTTCAACCGTTTCCGGCATCTCCATATAATTGTCAGGTTTGTTATCATGTTCCATATTATTAATTAACTTTGTATTGCATAATATTTATAGATTTATACAGCAATGTAACCCTGATGATCAGGAATTTTAATCAACAGGAATTATTATATGGTTGGAAAACGAATATGATAAAGCAGGTGTAAATTTTATGAACTGTCTGTTTCTGCCAAGTATCAAATGTGGAAATCTCTGTTCTCTTGTAAAATGCGAATATAATATGAAGAGGAAGAAAATGAGTGACAATGATTTATATGCTGCCAATCTCAAGCAACGTCCGAAACTACCCGGAGCCTTCGATTAAGAACTAATTCATATTCAGTTATAATTCATTTTTTTTTTTGATTCAAATTCATTTTGACTCATTTTTGACTCATTTTTGATTTAGTTTTTATTCAAATTCATTTTTTTTTTTTTTTGATTTAAATTCATTTTAAATTCATTTTAAATTCATTTTAAATT
>NZ_DAONKG010000364.1:0-1318 GCF_035406105.1 Methanospirillum sp. | reverse complement strand
GTACTGTCCTTTCACGTAATCCCTGACCTCGTTTGATATCGTCTTGTACCGCCCGCCGGTCAGGACATTAAATACCGCCTGCGTACCCACAATCTGCGAGGTCGGGGTGACGAGTGGCGGATACCCGAGATCCTCCCTGACCCGGGGGATCTCATCAAACACCGCCTCGAGTTTATCAAGGGCATCCTGCTCCTGGAGCTGGGAGATCAGGTTTGTAATCATCCCGCCAGGCAGCTGGTAAATAAGCACATCACTGTCCACCCGCTCAGCAACCGGGGTGAAAAGCCCCTCATATTTTTTCCGAATCTTCAGGCACTCATTCCGGATCTGCCGAAGCGTCAGGAGATCAATACCGGTGTCCCTGGGTGTTCCCTGAACCGATGCAACAATGCTCTCCGTCGAGGGCTGACTGGTTCCCAGGGCAAAGGGAGACATGGCAGTATCAAGAATATCAACCCCAGCTTCAATGGCTGCATCATATGCCATTGGTGCGATACCGCTTGTACAATGACTGTGCAGATCGACCAGGACATCCATCTCATCCTTGATCCCGGTAATGAGTTCCTTTGCAACGGACGGCATGATTAGCCCGGCCATGTCTTTGATGCAGATAGAGTCACAGTCGTGGGCGTACAGTTCACGGGCAAGGTCCACAAAGCCCCTGACCGAATGAACCGGACTGGTCGTGTATGATATTGTTCCCTGCAGGTGAGCACCGGTCTCTTTCACCCTGGCCATCGGCCGCTCCATATTCCTGATATCATTGAGTGCATCAAAAACCCGGAAGATATCGACCCCGTTTTTATGCGAGAGGTCAATAAACCGGTCAACCACATCGTCAGAATAGTGCCGGTATCCGACCAGGTTCTGCCCCCTGAGCAGCATCTGAATGGGTGTTGATTTCAGTTCTGCCTTGAGACTGCGGAGACGTTCCCAGGGGTCCTCATTTAAAAACCGGATACAGCTGTCAAATGTAGCTCCTCCCCATGCCTCAACCGAGAAGAATCCGGCCTTATCAATTGAGCGGGTCAGCGGGATCATATCCTCAGTCCGCATTCTGGTTGCGATGAGTGACTGGTGCGCATCCCGAAGTGTTGTATCTGTTATTAAGAGCCGTTTTTGTCGGTCAGAACTCATATGGACACCTATAATACCGCCAAGGTGCGGTTCAAACAATAAGGGTTGATCTGGCTATCATAAAAAAGTCACTGCAATCAGGGAAAAAAGAAAAATGGTGCATGATAATGCGCCGATTATGCCGTCTCTTTAGAGGGTGTTGCTTGACTAAAATTTAGAAAATTTTTGGTAAGTACATATT
>NZ_DAONKG010000363.1:0-1331 GCF_035406105.1 Methanospirillum sp. | reverse complement strand
ACGGCAGCCACCGATTCAGAAACGATGACTTCTGATTTGATGGATGGAATGCCCAGGCTTTTTAAAAGGTTTGCGTCTGATTCTATCCTCGTTTTTGCAGAAATTTCAATATCACTGCGTAACGGGCCGGGTTTGTCTGTCCCGATAATATGGACAATTACCACTTCGTTAACCCCGGGGAGGTCTGCGATGCAGTCCATAACACGCCGTGCATAATCTGAAAAATCGGTGGGGAAGAGAATTCGCCTGAACATACCTACACCTGTATTGAATGAACCTGTCTTGTAATTAATGCAATTGGATAAGTAAATAGGATATTATTATGGTTTTCGAAATGGTCGTCAAAGTACTATCCTTAAATATTATGTGATAGTAAAAGGTCACTGTCACGTATGATACGGGGTGATATGTATGGCTGTACCAGATATGAAAAAGATCCTCGAGCTCAAGCAGGTTGCAATGAAGCGGTGCGAGGATCGGATACTTCAAGCCGCTAGCCGTCCGCCCTGTACAAAACATCTTGAAGATACCGACAGCTATGGCATGACCAGGAGAATGAAGAGTAAATACGGCCTGTAAAGGGTCTATACACCCACTTTATCCTGGCAGCGTTCCTACATCAGTGCCGGTTATCCGGCCTGTGCATGAAGGCGGGGAAGATTATGGAGACAGAACATTCACTGCTGGATCAGATATCGCGAAAGGAAACAGAACTAAAAGAGCAATGTGATCTTGTCTGCAGAGAGGCTGAAACCAGGATCCATGATGCACGGATCAGGGCACGGCGTATGCGGGATGAAGCAGAGCAACGGGGAGCAGAAGAAGCATCACGGTATATGCAAAAGGGACTTGATGAACTTGCAACGCAGATCAGGGCGATCAGGGAATCAGGGGAGAGGGAAGCTGAAAAAATCCTGAATGCTGGAGAGAAAAGGGTGGATATTGCGATAAAACGCATTATCGAGATGGCGTTGGGATAATATGCTCCAGAAGATGAAAAGAATCCTGGTAGTTGGTCCGAAACGTGATTATCAGCGAATTATCGATGTACTGTACCAGGCAGGTTCTATTCATCTTGAAGATGCGAAGAGCGAATCAGCCGGGACCATGGAGATCAGTCCTCTTGATACGTTCAATCCTGATGAGATATCTTCACTTCTAAGCCGGATCAGGGGACAGATCCAGATCCTGACTCCTGTTGATTCCAGAAAGCAAAAAAAAAGTCCTTTTATTGATAAATATGCCCGCCTTTCCCATGAGGATCTGGTAATTACCGCAACATCCATCTGTGACTCACTTGAAGATACGCTGAGAACCCTGGAGAACCGGAA
>NZ_DAONKG010000362.1:0-1340 GCF_035406105.1 Methanospirillum sp. | reverse complement strand
AGGATCCGTCAAACGTGACCATTGCTCCGGAGGGGACTGAGCGTATGGATATCCAGCCATACTCCTCTTCTGGTGTTGGCTCAACGGGTATGGTCGGATATTCTGTCGGTATGTCTGTCTGGACAATTGGTTGGGGATCTGTGGGATAATCAGGAGCATTATCCTGATTATATCCATCTGATGACTGTCCGACCGGTTCTGCGCCATTAAACACAGGCTCAGAACAGACAATTCCCGTTATACTGATGATCAGCAGGAGCGGTACCATCCAAAACCGACGAATTGACATACGAATGAGTTGGAGTGTGACCCAATATACCTGCTGATAGTCCATACCGTGTAGCTGCATGCATACGTATATTGATAATTCACGGCGTGAAACCTGTTCCTCCGGAGAGATGGCATGGAAAAACTTCCCTGTGAGACTATAGTGTGGGATTCACTCCCTGCAATCCGTGCAGCAATAGCCGCTGAGATGGTACGGTGCGGGCTTTCCCAGAAGATGGTTGCACAGATTCTGAATATGGCACCGTCTGCAGTTTCACAATATCTCTCAGGAAAACGGGGATACCGGATCGTCTTCTCTGATGAAGTAACCGATGCCATAGCAGACCTTGCGAGGGATCTTGTCTCAAAAACGGTATGTGATCCCCGGGAACGGATATGCAGGATTTGTGTGATGATACGGGGCGGGGATTCGATGTGCTCTGCTTGTGAACCGCCGGAACCGGTTTCATGAACTGCACCCTGATACGGATTTAATGCTCCCGTATGACGATGCATACCCCGCTGACAATATTGTCCTGAAAGGATAACCGTGACGTAGAGAGTAAAACACGCTTTTTTCGGCCTCCGCGAGCCCTGATGACGGCCTTCAAGTCGCGGATCTCCTCACCATAACAGGTCTCATGGACCACGTCACGCCCGGCATTCAGATCAGGGGTGATAATTGAGAGGGCTGTGCTGCCGATAAGTTCATCACGGGGATAACCGGTCATCAGTTCCGCACCCCGGTTCCATGACAGAACCTTTCCAGCAGGGGTTGTTGTGATCACTGCCTCATGCAGGAGATCCATAAGGGATGTAAGGAGAACCGGGGCAGATCCTCCCTCCTGAAATCCGGTAATATCCCGTGAGAATCCGATGATCTCCCTGACCTCACCTTTGGTATCCAAAATTGGAAACAATCGTTCATCAAACCACCTGACCTGATCCCGCTCCTGTATAGAGAAAAGTGTCCGGTATGGCTCACCTTTGCTGCAGACATATCGTGCTGCCTCCTGAATCAGGGGTTTTGCATGCTTGTCACAGATATCCAACCTGCTCTCACCAATAAAGGA
>NZ_DAONKG010000361.1:0-1349 GCF_035406105.1 Methanospirillum sp. | reverse complement strand
TCCGGTACGAAAAGATTATCAAAAAGATCTCCCCTCTTGAGCAACAACTTCCCACACTGGAAGGGTTCGAAGTTACGATTCTTATCATTCAAAAGGAGTTTGAATCTGTTCTTGATGTTATTCACCCGTTTCTCTCTGAGATCACAAAAAATCAGTTTGAGTTCATCAGCGCTGACCTCGATGAAAAAAATATCGCTGTAATCACAGTATTCAGCAAAAAATATGCCAATAAGGTCCACGATTTTCTCTATTCAAAAAATGTAAATGAAGTTCGGATACCCCAGGAGTATACGAATATGCCCCTGGATGACGCTCTTGTTCTGATTCAGGCAGACAAAGATGCAATTCGTGCTGAGATATCGGAGATAGAGGAAAAGATCCGTGATCTCTCTACCGTATGGTATGCAGAACTCGTTACATTAAAGACGCTGCTTACCGATTATCTTGAAGAAACATCTGCATATTCACATTTCGGGCAGACCGAGTATACCTTTGTGGTGAAGGGATGGATCCCGAAAAAATTCCTTCCTGCAACCAGAAAAGCCCTTATGGATAGTTTTGGTGAGTCGGTGGTAGTTCACGAACTCCCTGATGATCCGGAGCAGTATGATAATGCCCCGGTATTCTTTGACAATCCTGCATGGGTCAAACCATTTGAGTTCTTTATGAATCTGGTTACTCCGCCCATGTACCGTGAGATAGATCCCACTCCGCTGATAGCCATATTCTTCCCCCTGTTCTTTGGTCTCATCGTTGGAGACATCGGATATGGATTGGTTATTCTTTGTTTCAGCCTTGTTGTCCGGTTAAAATTCAGGGATATTCCCTGGATCTGCCAGCTCATGAGTATCCTGATGATCTCATCGATACCAACGATAGTATTCGGCTATATATATGGTGAGTTTTTTGGTGATCTTGGAGAGCATATGGGCTGGATTCATCCCCTGACCATCTTTGGCATCACCTGGAACCGGATTGAGGCCATCATACCCCTGCTCATCCTCACCATTGGTATTGGTGTATTTCATGTATTTCTCGGTTTATCGCTTGGAATCCTGAATGCATACCGCCATCACAAGACTAAACACATCATCGAAAAAGCCGGGATGCTGGGCCTTGTTACCGGAATTCTGCTGCTCATTGGATCGTACGCAGGGCATGTACCGGAATCACTCCTATTCGCCGTCGTTATCCTGATGCTGATCTCCATCGCCGGTCTGCTCTATGGTGGAGGCAGCAGGGGCGTTATTGAGGTGATGGGAACCATAGGCAACATCATGTCATATGCCCGTCTTATGGCAATCGGTCTTGCATCTGTTATTCTGGCTTTAGTTGCGAACCGCCTTTCG
>NZ_DAONKG010000360.1:0-1351 GCF_035406105.1 Methanospirillum sp. | reverse complement strand
ATTCTCCCCCTGTACTGCATCATCATCCCAGTACAGAATAAAGCAGTTCGGGTGTTTCTTCTCCTCTGTTCAACGGCCATCCTCCTCTTGTATATGACCGGGCCGGTTCTGGCAGAATTTCGTCTCTCTGACATCCAGAGTCTGTCTGAAGTGACCAGTATCTTCCCATTTATAGCCGTAGGCCAGATTATTTTTATCATAGCACTGGTTATGGCAGGCTTTATGGCGATCTCATCGGTTCGGTCTTCACGGTTTTTGGCTGCAAGAAAGAATCGGGGTTGAACTTTTTCCCTGAAAACCCGGGACATATCCCTTTTTTTCAGGTATGAGATCACTTTTTTCAGTTCAGAGAATAATTAAACAGGGAGAATATGTCTCATCTGACGCAGACAATTACCCTCTCACTCTCACCGGATATCATAAACAGGCTCAATCATTTCGCATCAGAGCAGCATATACCTGTAGAGGATGTGGCACGAGACCTGCTTACTCAGGCCCTCCATATAAAAAGGCATGAGAGTACCCGGATAGTATCCCCAGATCGGAAAGGGCACTTCTCCTCGTCAGACCATGATGTGCTGCGTGAGATCATACAACGACAGGATGAGGAGATTTCCTGGCTTCGGGACCAGATCACCCGACTTATCACCCAGTCTCCAACACCCCTCTTGATCAGATCTGACTACCCTCCTCTCACAAAGGATCAGGATATCCACGGCATAAACCAGGGTATGAGCGGGCCGGCACGACAGGAACAACCATCCATAATAAGAGAGAAGGAGCCGGAAGAAAGCCCGGTCTTTTCTCCTCACGTCTCTGTGGAAGATGTCCAGTATTCCCTCTCCGAAACCGGAATTGACTCTGAAGATCTCATCTCACCGGTTATTTCAGGACAGGAACGAGGGGGAGACCGGACCCTTCGTGATTCCATAGGAGGCGTCAGGGAAGAGATGATGTATACCATCGCTGAAGCTGCGGCCATTGCAGGTGAGAGTGAGTCGGTTCTTTTGGAATACATCACCGACGGGTTTTTGCCGGCAGTCCGTGACGGACCGGATTACCGGATACGAGGCGTCGATCTCCGCCGGTATATGATGAGCAGATAACCCAAAAATCCCTCTTAATCAGTTTATCGGTAATTTTTTATCCTTTGCGGAAAAATTACAGCTATGTTCATTCCTGTTCGGTACCTCATGCTCTTGTGTTTGATGTGTTGTGGCGTGCTGGTAATCGCCAGTTCCGGAACTGATACGACACCGCCGGCTCCGGATGTTATTCTCAAGCCATCATGTTCCCCGTTCATGGTTGATGATCCTGAGTTTGATTTTGAGCTAAAACGGACCCTCTCCAG
>NZ_DAONKG010000359.1:0-1361 GCF_035406105.1 Methanospirillum sp. | reverse complement strand
TTGAACTTGCAGGCACTACACCTGCGGTATCCACTCTCATTGCTGTCATTGATCACCTGATTAAGAATGGCATCACCCTGATCGGGGGAGCGATCTCTGTTCTAAAACTCGGCGACTGGGTCATCCCTGAACTGAGTGAGAGTATCCGAAAACGGTTAAAAGATGAGTCGTGACCATGATCGACGCCGGACAGATATTTGGACTTATATCCTGGCTCTCTCTTCTTCTGCTGTTCCATTTTGCACTCTATCCCTGGATAAAAGCGTATCTTCCACCGGTAGCAGTGCCATTGTCGTGGACCGCCGGCTGGATTCTGACCGCCTGTGCAACCTGGTATGCGGTCTGGTGCGGCTTTTCACCGCTAGTCGGGTTGATACCTGCTGGTTTGGCAGTTCTCTGCTCCGGTATCTTTCATAAGCTGCACCATTATCGAAGCATCCCATCAGAATGGCGATATTACCTGCTCTTTGGCATGGTGTTCCTCACGCTGCTCATCGTCAGGGCATATAACCCTGATATAAACGGGGCAGAAAAATTCATGGATCACGGGTTTCTGGCATCTATTCTGAGAAGTCCCGTTGTACCGCCCTTGGATCCCTGGTTTGCAGGTGGTTCTCTCAATGTTTACTACTATTTTGGTCACTGGATAATTGCCACGCCTGCCCTGATGACCGGGATACCATCATACATCCTTTTCAATCTCGCTCTCCCGACCATTGCGGCACTCTCGGCACTCAACCTGTATGGAGTAGGATCCCTCACTCTGAAACAGGTACGGCTTCTTCCTGTGTTGGCTTTTTTTGTGGTAAATCCCTATTTCATCTATCTTGCCCTCACCGGAACACGATCCTTTACCCTGCTCTGGGACAGCAGCAGAGTAATTCAGAACACGATCAATGAATATCCGCTGTTTTCATTCCTGTTTGGCGACGTTCATGCACATGTCCTTGGTATCCTGGCCCAGTCATTCCTTGTCCTTCTGGTCACAGCGGCATGCATCTGCTGGAGAAGAGGGACACCGGTCCGGGTAGTAATAATTCTATTGACAGCACTTGGGCTTTCAGTCATTCCAGCCGTTAACAGTTGGGATGTTCTGATCTGGGCTCCTATGATTCTGGTCACCGGCCTGTGCCTGTTCCTTCGGGAGTGCGCCGGCCTGTCAATCCTCAAACACCCGCTCCGTCTGCTCCTCGCGGTTCGGAAGATAATAGGACAGGACCGGGTGTTGTGCGATACCCCGGGATATGCAGCAGTGCTGTATCTGATCCTTGTGCCGGTTCTGAGTCTGGCTCTGATAAGTCCGCTTCTCCTTGGGATGCATACCCAGGGCATTGCAGGAATCAGGCTTGTTCACACTCCCA
>NZ_DAONKG010000358.1:0-1376 GCF_035406105.1 Methanospirillum sp. | reverse complement strand
CGTGAAAAAAACCTGAATAGTATATCAGGATCATATCCGGGAAGGCAATAGGTACTTGACAGCGTCATCTCATCCCCGTAACTGGATAATAAACACAATATACCGGGGGGACGGTTATGGGTCGGAAGGATATATGCTGAACGAACTGATATATCGCTATCAAATCCGAAAGGTTCTATGATCCCGGTGTTTGAAAATATTGGGATTCTCGTCTTGGATCGTTCATTTTCTGCCCACCGGTCGCCTATCTCCCTGTATGCTGCCGCATATCCACTGTCATAAAGTCGCTCAGCTTCAAATGCTGCATCTATTCCGGGATAATTGTTCTTTATTGCATCCATTAGAGTTTTTGTTCTGACTGCAGTCACGTGTATAGGTTCATTCACAGGCACATCCATGCTGATGTGAAATGCGGTAGAGTAGTTCTGAACTGAAGTTGCAGGACTGATATCGAGATAACGTCGCAGGTCGATGGTTGTCAGGAGTGATACACGATGCGAATCACTGGTTCCGGCAATATCTGCTAAAGCCCGTATAATGACGGCGATCATGAGATCATTCACTGAAACTGCCCATTCTTTTCTGATCGAATGAAGATAACGAACCCTCTCTTTATCCAGGTGGAGGAGTGAGTAGGCTGGTGTTGTACATTCAAGGGATCTACACGGGATAGAGACAGGTGATGTCCATGCCATCGTAATATCCTGCTTATCTGCCTGGAATGCCATGATATCTTTTATTCTGGGGAGGTTTCGTTGTGAAAGTGAAATGTGTCCGGTTGATTCGCTCTCTCCCTGCAGTAACCTGGAGTAACGTGCAAGAATTGCCTGGTAACCTCTTTTAATCCACGGCCATCCATGGCTATGTGATGGGCATTTACAACCAGGATATCACCATATGAGGGATCGGTACTGTGTATTAGGATGAGCCTGATGAGTGGTCCTGACCGATATTCGAGAGGTATTGATAATGCCTGATGAAGAATCCGGGAAGGGTGTGGTGTTGAAAAATGCATGAACAGATCTTCAGGTCTGACATCGGCGAGAGGCATCCACCAGAGCATGTCTTCTCTCACCATCACTCTGCAATTGAGGACTTCCTCATCCATTGTTACCCCGACAATGGCAGCCTTCATCAAATCCGCGTTCACCTGACCATTCAACTCTAAAATCATATGGATTACCTGATTTGAGCACACGGTCAGAAGACCGGAAAAAAATCAAACGGGTGGAGGGGGCAGGTGTCCATAAAACGGTTCCTGTCTTTTGATGTGAGAACTGTTCAGTGTGTATTAAATGATAAACCCATCTCTCGTCATCCGGAGGCCGCTCATCGGATTGTTGTTCTGCATGTGCGATGTGGAATATTCGGGATCC
>NZ_DAONKG010000357.1:0-1405 GCF_035406105.1 Methanospirillum sp. | reverse complement strand
TGCTGTGGGATGGGCAATGCGGGGGATGTGCCTTTATAAACTAAAAAGAAGTCATGAGGCTGGTTTTTGCCTGTCGCATAAACTCATTCAGAAATCAGACGACCCCCTGGTTACCTGGCTGATGGGAGAATATATGGAGGAGACCGGGAATATCACCAGGGCAGAGCAGCAGTATCTTGAGGTTCCACAAGTCCATATTGCCCAGCCTTTGCCTCAGATCGGCCTTGCGCGCCTTTATTATCATCAGAAACGGTTCTGGGAATCAATTGAGGTCTGTGATCGCATCCTGAAAACCTATCCGGGTCTGCCAAAGGCTCTTTATTATAAAGGAGAGTCGCTCTATGCTATTGAACGTGTCCCTGAAGCGCTTGCCTCCTTTTTGGAAATCTGTGAGAATTATCCGGAGCATCTCATCAGTTGTGTGAAAGCGGCACGATGCTACCTGAAACTCGGAGATTATGCTGAAGCAGAAAAATATGTCACAATGGTTATTGAAAAAGATGAGACCATCATTGAAGCGCTTCGGATGATGGCATTCATTCTGCTCAAACGTGGAGCAAAATCTGAAGCACGGGTATATTTGGACAAGATTCTGGCTAGAGATCCGGAGAATGAATGGGCCCGTAAGATGGTCTCCATAAAGTTTTTGTGATACCCACCAGGATTTTTTGTAAAAGAAAACCCCCGTCTTCTGTGTCAGGTCTTTGTTGGTTGAATGGTGTATGTTAATAAGGATCAAGTGCGAGCTAGATACTATCATTTCAGTACTGGGATTTTCTTTTCAGCATCCGGCAATGAGGACCCTGCCTGACCATGCCATGAAATATCTCAGGAATAGTGCAGGTGACACAGATGTTTGAGCTACCGAAATGGACTACGGAGTTTGTCAGGTTTCTCTCGGTAACCCCGCAGTTTTCATTTACCGGTAATATTCTGGATGTATATCCGATTGAGATAGATGGCAGTCTGACCACATTGCGGCTCAAAGATTACATCCGCACGATTCTGGTCAAGGAAGGGTATGCGATCGTACTGGCACTTGATCCGTTTGTCGGGTTTTCTCATATGCATGGGGATCCGGATACGATTCATGCCATATTAGGCGATGTACTGTCTGTAGAGAAGACCGGGCCTCCCTCCCTTGAGAGGACAGTTGAGATTTTACATAAGAGTGCTTATAACCGGACTGCATATTCTGCGATCATTTTAAATCAGATAATCAGGCATGATGAACGGTATCACAGCTCGGATAAATTCTTTTTTAATATGTTTAACGCCTGCCAGAATGCTGAACCCAGACTTCTTGCCGGAAGCTCGTATCCCCGGTATAACCTGCTTATCTGGATACATGACCGTGACCGATGCCTGCCCTCCTGGTTTACAAAAGATAATACCCGGATCAGGC
>NZ_DAONKG010000356.1:0-1427 GCF_035406105.1 Methanospirillum sp. | reverse complement strand
ATGGGAACGACGTCGGAGGCAACAATCACTGGTTTTCCCAGGGACCAGATCAGCTCGATGACATCGGCCATGGTCATCTGCCGTGAGCTCTGAATTTTTACCAGTTCTCCGTTCAGGTCAAGTGCTGCAATCCCGATGGTTGTTCCAGGGTCAACCCCGACAATAAGATATTTCGGCCGCTTTGTGAGAGGCCGGTACTGGATACGGTCAAGCCGCTTTCCGGAGAGCCTGATCTGAACATCACCACCACGTGAGGATGATACCGGGATCTGATTCCGATCCTCCCTGACATGAAAAGTGACCCGTGAGACCCCGCCAAATGCCTTGTACTCTTTCTTCCAGTATGAAAGCCCCCTGCTCTGGAGATCCTGCTCAACCTCCCTGGCATATCTGAGGACATTTCCATGGATCTTCCGGGCATACCGGTTCTGACTCCATCCTCCTTTCCCAGGCGACCGGTTTCTGGTGATGGTAATCTCGGTCTCCTTCTCAAAAGCAACAACCTCTACTCCTTCTCCATGAAATGCCACCTGTGCCGCGGCACGAGCTTCTGCATATGGATCAAACCGGTCAAATGTTATGTTATATCGTGCAGCGACCTGTATTAGTCCGATCTGCCGGTCACCCCCGGTTACTACCACCAGTTTCGTTTTTGAAGGGAGTTGTTCAAGAAACCGGTACAAATCCTGAGTATGGGGAGCGATCTCCTGAACCGAGTCGACTGCCAGGATATCAGGCTGGTGCCGGTGGACGAGGCGGATCAGGCGGTGAAGTGATACAGCAAGCTCACTATGGATATCCCCGTCCTCAATGATAACGAGGGCATATTTCGGCTGCACCGTTCGTGACCTGACCGAACCGGTGATGAGATCGATACCAAATATCAGCACCCGGTCACCAGACTCCTGACTTCATTCATATCAGAAGAGATCCGGTACCGCCGGTGGAAGAACTTTGTGATGGTCTCGAGGTCATGGTCCAGGATCTCGGCAGCATTTTCGTGGGAGGGTGATACCCACTGGGGCCAATCAATAATCCAGACCTTCTCACCATCAAACATGATATTGTACTCCGAGAGATCTCCGTGAATATACCCTAAGCAGTATGCAGCCCTGATCTGCGAGAGTATCTCGTCAAGAATAACCTGTGGTTCTTCCAACGAGCAGTCCGACAACCGATCCCCCGGAATATATGTCATAGCAATAACATTTCTGTTCATAAACAGCGGGGTTGGTACTCTGACATGATTCTGAAGCGAACATAAAGCAAGATACTCCTGTTCGGCCGAATAATGTGATGCTAAAACCCATGGACAGTGCTGTTTTTCCGGGAGGTAGTTCCTCCCCTTTCGAACCGTCTGAAATGACCGCTGTCCAATCCGGTGCAGTTTCAGGATGACCGGGCCGGTTCCGAGTGCTTCATATACC
>NZ_DAONKG010000355.1:0-1455 GCF_035406105.1 Methanospirillum sp. | reverse complement strand
TTGAATTATGCCATTTTGGGGATGGAAAGGTAGTACTTCGGTTTGAAGGAGAAGAATACTGCGGGGTGCTTGAAAAACCAGGTCTTCATTGTCCACGACAGGCATACCTGACCATAACCGGGTCATGTATCTTCCAGTGCCGGTACTGTACGGTATGGAAAAATCCTGGACCGCGGCGGAGCATCGAAGAGATAGATGCTATGGTGGCATCAGTGTATCCTGACATCGACGCAATATCTCTGACATCCGGCATCATGACTGATATTCATGAAGAAGAGACGTACACAATTGAGGTTGTCAGAAGGCTTTTGAAGTACCATCTGCCAATCGGAGTCTCGATCTATCCTGACCCGCATACACCCTTCAGGCTTAAGGATGCTAGAGTATCGGAGGTGAAATTTAACCTTGAGACAGCAACAGATGAGCTTTTTTCAGTTATGTGTCCTGGCCTGTGCAGGGAAGATGCTCTTGTCGCCCTCCGTGCCGCAGTTCCACTCTTTGGCAGAAATCATGTCTTTTCTAACATCATCCTCGGGCTTGGTGAGACTGATGAAGAGATGACAGCCTGTATTGAACAGCTCTGTCAGGATGGGATCATACCGGTCATACGACCACTGACACCAGGGGGCGATCTGCATGATTTTCAACCCCCGCAGCCATCCCGAATCCTTGCCATAGCCCGGATACAGAGGAGCATTCTTCAAAAATATGGATTAGATCCCTCACAGGCTCTGACGATGTGCCCGGCATGTACCGGGTGTGATCTGATTTTCGGGAGGGATCTATGAGTTCAGGTCTTGGCAAGGCAATTCTCTCGTACGCCGACACTATCTATGCAGTCCCTGGCTTTCCGGTTACATCCCTCATCGAAGAGACTGGTGCAGAATTGGTCATTAATGAGAAGGTTGCCCTGGAATATGCACTCGGAGATTCACTTTCCAACAGACGATCCTGTGTGATCGTCAAACATGTGGGGATGAATGTCCTTGCCGATCCCCTTGTCCATGCAACATTCCAGGGTCTGAAGGCCGGCGTTGTCATCGTTGCTGGTGATGATCCGATTGCATCCGGGACTCAGACGGTGCAGGATTCCCGGCTTTATGGCCCTATTGCCCTGTGTCCGGTCATTGATATCTCTAATTCGGATCCGGTCGGACAGGCTTTTTTTGCATCAGAAAAATTTTCACGGGTTTCACTTCTCCGGTTTGTTCCTGATGACCTGAAACGAGCGTGGGACGGATATTCGGCATCCTTTCATCATACCATGTCTGGTACCCTTGCCGACCCGGATCTGACCATGTATGGCCGGGCAGTCCGTGCTTATGCAGCAGAAGCGGAGATGAGAGATGCCGGGTATCTTTCCGTTCCGGTCGCACCCCTCTTTTATGATCAGAGTCCGGTATCCCGCCGTGAACGGGGCTCATCACGAATGTTCTGTCCCGGCTGCCCGTTTAG
>NZ_DAONKG010000354.1:0-1475 GCF_035406105.1 Methanospirillum sp. | reverse complement strand
TCCAAGTTCCTCCCGGATCGCACGAAGAGGGGTCAGGTGACGCCCTGCCATAGACATCAGGAGGGCCATGCACCGCTCTTCATCTGCCTGATACTTCATAAGTGCTTCCTGTTCTGATGCGATTAATTGTCCCGGAAGTCCTGCATATGTTTCAGGAAGAGTCATACGGAAAAACCATGAATGGTGCACAAGTTCTTCAAGGAGGGGTTGTGTTGCACGGGTACCGATACAGACAACAATAACCTCTTCCCCAGCTTGTTTCGTGTAGAAATAAATTTCATCGGTTCCTGCATTCCTGACCCATTCTTCAAAGGTGGAGAGGTTTTCAACCTGCATCCACCCTGCAATGGTCTGAGTATAGGGAGCAGGTGCAAGATATGAGAGATCAATATCCAAAATCGCAAGCCGGCTAAGATGTTCAATTCGTTCCCGTGTGACCTGTATTAATTCACGGTTTTTTTTCAGATATTCATAGGTGGCAAGAACCGGTTCTGCATCTCTGATAAAATCCTCCGCCACACGATAGAGCTCATCTGGTGAATCATATCTGACCGAAACTCGTTTCTGGTCATCAGGAAAAAGGATTGATTTCAGGCTTTCAGGCTTGTATTCATATGGTTCAATAATTTCCAATATCCGGTCGGTTCTGAACTGAAGTGCAATAATTCTCTCAATATCCTCACGTGAGATATCCAGATGGGTTTGAGGGAGGTCATCTCCTGCTGCTTTTTTCAACTCGAGGACTTCGAGATTTCCTTCTGAGTGCAGAGCGGATGTAACATCCATGAGCCACCGGTTATGAATCCCGATGACAACATGATCCATTCGTGCCGGGTAAAACATGTTATCCCCCGGTTATCAGCCGGATAAGTGACTGAACAGCTGTGGTATGATTTTTTTGTGCATATTCCCTGATATGACCGATCTCTTTTTGGGCTTCTTCCATCAGCCATGACTGCTGCATGAAAGCCTCCTTTCCGGCCCGCTCCTTCTCCTCACGAAGGCGGTTTTCTGCTTCAGAAAGACGGAGCTGAACGAGTGCTTCCCCTTCCCGTACAGCCTCCTCAAGGGCAAGAGTCTTCCGGCGTTGTGCAGCCTCGATCAGATCCGCAGCCTCCTGTTCGGTGCGTTTTATCTGATCTATCTCAGGGATTGCCATACTCTCTCTTTCTACTCTATCTCTCTTTTATTTATCTGTTGTCATATCGTGTATTGCCGGTACAGATCAGCATGGATAGGAATGACCAAAAGAGCAAAAATTACGAAAAAAAGAAGCATTGAAGGACTCACTGTATCCACATGCCATGATAGAGTGAAAGAAACAATACCAGGATGACAACTGGAATAACCAGGTGTATTATACAAGCTACTCCTTCAAGACAATACAGCACATACTTTGCAAGTTTTACTGATCTTTCACACTGCATGTACAGTTATATTTACAAAATGGAATACATCCTTTCCTCTGTCACCTC
>NZ_DAONKG010000353.1:0-1480 GCF_035406105.1 Methanospirillum sp. | reverse complement strand
ATTTACCGGGGAAGAAATACACACCCTGTTCAAAAAAACGGTTCCTGAAGAGATAGATTATAAATCAGTTGAGAAAACTCTGAAGGAATATTATAATGGATATCTTTTCAGTGAGGATGAAGAAACAAGGTTGTATAACAGTGATATGGTGCTTTATTACTTAAAAAATTATCAGTTATTTCATAAACCTCCAAAATATCTTCTGGATACAAACATTGCAGGTGATTATGGGAAACTTGGACATCTGCTCAGAATGAAAGATCCTGTTCAAAATATTGACACCCTGAAAGAGATTGTTACGACGGGATTCGTTACAGCAAATATTACCAGCACATTTTCAATGGATCTTCCATTTACAAAAGATGATTTCAAATCTCTTCTTTATTACCTTGGTCTCCTTTCCATTCGGGAGAGTATTCCCGGTGCTGTTACGCTGCAGATTCCAAATTATGTCATTCGCGGTTTATACTACGACTTTTTTCTGGAATTCATCAAACATGAAGCACCATTTCAGGTTGAACCGGACAGAATCCGGGATGCAATGTACCAAATCGCGTATGAAGGGAAATGTGACATATTAGTCACACTCATCGAAGAACTTCTTCATGCATTTTCTAACCGGGATTTCATCGGATTTGATGAGAAATACATCAAAATTGCAATTTTTGCATATGCAAACATGAGCAGTCTGTATCTGGTAAAGTCGGAATATGAGGTTGCAGACGGGTATATTGATCTCGCTCTCCTTAAGAGGGATCCCTGGCATCCGGATTATTACGCCCTCTTTGAACTGAAGTATGTGAAAAAGAGCATGATTTCTGATGCGGTACTAGAGAAAATGGTAAATGAGGGGATAAAACAATTGAATCAGTATATCTCATCACCCGAATTATCGTCTATTCCAAATCTGAAGCGATGGGTCCTGATCTTCTCTGGTGATCGGTGTGTGCGAAAAGAGGAACTGTGATCATGATCTCTTCTGGAAAAAATGGCGTAAAGATGGTAAAAATCCCATACCCAAAATAATGTCTGGGGGTGCTAGGTACAAGTACGGTGATAAAAAAATATGTTCTTCTCTCTTTTATTATCGATGTTATGATATCAGGACCGATGAACCGACCCTGAATTCGATTCTTTCATCATCATCAGCCCGTCCCTGATATCCACTTTTGGCTCCCATCCCAGTTTTTCCCGTGCCTTTGTAATATCCGGGACCCTCCGTGTCGGATCATCCGGGGGCATCGGATGGTATGACAATTGTGATGATGATCCGGTAAGATCAATAATCATCTTTGCAAGGTCAAGTATTGTATACTCAACCGGATTCCCGATATTCACAACCTCCCCTTTTAAACCAGGCAGCCCTGCCAGACGAAGTAATCCGGTAATCTGGTCTGTCACATAACAGAATGACCGTGTCTGCGTACCGTCACCAAATATCGTGATCGGCTCATTAGGCATGCCCTGATCAAGGAACGGG
>NZ_DAONKG010000352.1:0-1491 GCF_035406105.1 Methanospirillum sp. | reverse complement strand
GAAACCGAAAGATCACTTGTTCAGTTAACCCGTACAGTCACGTTTACCTTAGGGGGTCTTGGAAGAAGATGGGGGATGGATTCTGAAAATTCGTTCAGAAACGGACTTATTGAAATACTTCGTGACACCGGGAATGAAGTCAGTAGTTATCAGATAAGCGATACAGAGGGCTTTGTCTTTGGACATCCGTCTGTTATTGACATTGATCTCATCGTACGGGGAGATACGATCATTCTTGTTGAACTGAAGGCATCGGTGAGTAAAAGCGATGTTTATGTGTTTATGAAGAAGGCGGAACTGTATTCCAGAAAAACCGGGAAGAGGACAGACCGGCTGGTGATGATAACACCGTTTGTTGATGATGATGCAGGAGTATTTGCCGGAGAGAACAAGGTTGTTATCTGCGATGCTATCACGGACACCACAGAAAAACTGAAGATCCCGTAAATAAATAATGATGAAATTCTTCTGTATGGGGGCGTGATGGCCTTTCCGCGAACTCCGGTTTCGCAAAGACCCTCTCTTCCTATCCCCGATAGATCATTGTAATGGTCTTCTCTCTCCCTTTTACAGTATTTTCCGGTTATCGCAGTATTCTTTCCTGCCCGGTACCTCCTCTGCTACCCCGTATTTCGATGCATCATGGTGCAGTGACGGCTTATGCTGGTCTGAAGTGGCAGTGGATGAGGCATGATCGATATTATGACTGGTACTCACAAACGAAACATCCGGTACTATCGGACCGTCTGATGAGAACAGACGGTATGGTTCATGTGGTCTTCTCTCTAACCGCTCTTTCAGGACTTTGATCCCGCATAGTATCCTGGCAGGATTACCCGGTTTGATGAAGGTATTACGATTTTGATGTGCTATATTTTAAGTCATACTTTGAGGTGTTGCCTAATAGGCAACTCTGTTCCTCCTCTCATATATAAAAATAAAAGCGCCTCCACATTATTATATATAATGATTGCGAATTAACATTCACAGAATCAGAGGTGATTGATCATGCTGAGACAATATATATTCATTATTATTCTGAGTTTCTTCCTTTGTATTGGTTTCCAGGCGGTCATGGCCGTGCCTGGGATGGAAGATTCTCATCCGGCGGTGGATAAGCCACCTGTTGTCGGGGCTTTTGCCCCTTTTTCGCCACCGACGGTTGTACGTCCGGTCTCTCCGGCTTTAGGCCCACCAATAGGTCACCCTGCGACGGGCATTGTACAATCGCCGGTGATGGCAGGCAGCAGCAGTGGTCAGGTGGCAACGCATGAAGCGGGCATTGCCAGTAACAATACCGCCAATGCTTCTGCACAGAGTCGGGAATATGCTCCTGACCGGGTCATTGTGAAGTTTAAGACGACCGGGGTGGCCGGGGCATCATCACTCGAGCAGATCCAGGCTGAGGCACATGCAGCCCTCGGTGCGACGGTGATTGCGGATGCAAAAACCCTTGGTGTTGAGGGAATGCAGGTGGTCAGTATTCCGAAC
>NZ_DAONKG010000351.1:0-1497 GCF_035406105.1 Methanospirillum sp. | reverse complement strand
ACTGAAGTTAAAGTTGAAGAACTAGCCGAAGCTCAAAAAAATACTGAACTCTCCATAAAAGATCTTACCCGGACGATCGAATTTAAAATCGGAGGTCTCGGAAGGAAATGGGGAGTGGATTCTGAACGATCGTTCAGAAATGGTCTGACAACTATTCTTTCAGAGACCGGGTATGAAGTCTTTAATTATATGGTCAAAGACACTGAAGGATTCGTATTCGGGCATCCATCAGAGATTGAGATAGATGTCATTGTTACCGGCGGGAAAACCCTTGTTGTTGAGATAAAAGCTTCAGTAAGTAAGAGTGATGTGTTCATTTTTTTAAAGAAGGGAGAGTATTACACCAAAATGACCGGAAAAATAGTAGACGGATTAATAATGATTGCACCCTTCGTGGAAGACTCTGCAAAAGAAGTTGCAGATAAGTTCAATGTAACGATATGTGATTCCGTAATAGATTTAGGATCTGTTATTCAGGAAGCATCACAATAAGATAGATATAGTACACGATTAATTAAATTAGTTATGAATGGAATAAGATTAATCCCACATTCAGCATTAGAATATTTGCAATGAATAATTTTAAAAATCGTCTATTCTAAAATCATGGTTAAATTTGATGACTTTTTTCAATTTAGTCCGTTTCAAGATTACCCCTCATGGTTGACAGTCCGATCAAATGTCATTGTAAAGGTCTCAAACAAGGCTCTAATTATTCGGCCCTATCTCCATATGGAGAATAGATTTAGAACTATTTAATTGTTTGCTATAAATAAATCCAAAATCACTACAAATTGCTGCCGAGTGTCGGATATAACAGTATAGTTACATTGATATTTCAGGAAAGCAGAACCTTAATCCCAACTTTTCTCTACCGGAAATTCGATATTTTCATGATCAATGTATCAAATACAGGACCAGATGATTCGAGAATCCTTCCTCCAACATGAGCAAATATGTATTTATGCAAATATACCCAACGACTACGTACGATGGATCTCATTCGCTCTCGATTTATCATTCATGGCGATGTCCAGCGTGTCGGATATCGGGATGTTGTTCAGAAACTGGCAATAAAAAATGGTATTACAGGAGAAGTAAGGAATCTCGAAGATCTTGATGTGCTGATCATTGCAGAAGGAACAAAAGAAGCGATAACCCACTTTTCAAACCTTATAAATATACAGGATTTTCCAATAAACGTCGAATCGATTGAAATCAGGGAAGAACCATACACCGGAGAGTTTCGAACGTTCAATATAATAAGGGGTGACATGGGTGAAGAGATGGCTGAACGGATGGATACTGCAATCCAACACCTCAGTCTTATTGGAAAATACAGTAAGACCGCAGCGAATAATTCAAAAACGTTGATAGAGATGATGCAAACCTCTCTGCAAAAACAGGATCAGATGCTGGAAAAACAAGACATGATGATTGATAAACAGGATCAGATGCTGGAAAAACAAGACATGATGATTGATAAACAGGATCAGA
>NZ_DAONKG010000350.1:0-1508 GCF_035406105.1 Methanospirillum sp. | reverse complement strand
CATTTTTCTCCCTCACATCAAGGTCCGAACGATGAGTCCGGCGACCAGGAGTCCGACAGCAAGTCCGTAAAACATGGCCGTAATACCACCGGCGAATAGCAGGGATTTCTCACGGTTCGGGAATGTTTCAAGGAAACTGCCTTCTCCGGAGAGCATACCAACAATATCGTCAGTGATCTTTTCAAGGGTATTGACCTGTGCCACGATTGGTGCCAGGGACTCACCCTGCTGGGTGACAAATCCTGCAAATACATCACAGCCAAGACCGAAGTCAGGAAGGACCGGAATCCATGTCATTACTGGTCACCTCCGACTTCAACGATCGGCTTTGCATCAAGCCATGCATAGGCGTCACGCTTGGAGTATGCAATGTATTTCCTGTAGCTGAAGAACCATCCGAGGAGAGCAATCAATAATCCGACGGCTGCAGACACCATGTCAAGGAATGCAAAGGACATAACTGCCACAACAAACATCGAAAGGAATCCCACTTCAATGGCAAGCATAAGCGTTCTGTCCTGAGACTCGTTCGGACCAAGACAGGCGTTGAACGGGTGCTGCAGAGCGATTGCACCAATGAAGAAGATCACAGCAAGTGCAGACCCGCCGATGAGTGAACCTGCGAATTCAGGTATTATCGTTACCATGAATGTCTGGGCTCCTCCGGCTGCAGCTTGTGCTGCAGGTTCCATGGAGAGTGTCATACCACCGATGACAAGGCCGTTGAACATGAAGGTTCCCGTGCACATTGCGGCAAATCCGAGCATGGTCAATGCTCCGACCATTGACAGTTTCATGAGGGAAAAGATCATGACCGGGATGTTCATGTTGATGACGTTGTTTGCGATGTACCCGATGACTGCTCCGATGATGGCTGCAAGGATCAGGGTGACGATCGGTGATGCGATACCAAATTTTGTTCCTGCGATCATAGCGATTGCACCGGCTCCGAATGCGACCATTCCGGCAGACGGAACTCCGGTACCAAGACCATAACTGCACAGGTGCTTGATTGTGTCTGAACCCCACCAGATTGCTGCGATGGCACCAATCCCTCCAAAGAAGGAGAAGACTGCAATGCCTGTTACAACGTTGAGATATGTGAGGTATGTGCCGACTAAGGCGACGACAATTCCGTAGATCATCAGGGTGTTTTCAGAGATTGCCCCTGCTGATGCTTCCATTTTTGCTGTCATGTATCTTCCTCACATCCCGGTGTTTAATATAATCAGCATCGAAACCAGGCCACAGAATGCGGATGCAACCGCACATCCGATAATTGCACGTGGAACACGCTTGAACTTGGGGTCATGCGGTCCCTCGATGGTTCCGGTGATGTTATATGCTGCCAGTACAGCGTTTACCAGGAAGAACCCGATTGCAAAGATGCCGGCAAGTGATACTGCCAGGGGTTCTATGGTTGCTGCATCAGCCTTCATGATCACGGGCAGCCCCTCATGATATACAGAGAGAAGTTCGATGTAGATTAGTGTTCCGCCAAGACCGGC
>NZ_DAONKG010000349.1:0-1509 GCF_035406105.1 Methanospirillum sp. | reverse complement strand
TGAGCCAGGCCCATGGCACATGACTCACAGCCACCCTCATGAGGAGGCCCTAGGCCCTCACACCAACCAGCCCGGGCCTATCCGGTTTCCGGTACCAATTACCCGCACAGGGAAAAGAACCTGACTATTTTTTTAGTTAATACCTGCATGATCAGCAGGGCAAGAGAGATGAATATGCCGATAATAACAAGAATCCATACCAGAATTCGAACGGAAAAAACCTTTTCTGGTTCATTTCAGATATAAGCGCATCCTGTGTATTGTCAATCCATTAGTACACTCCAATAATCTGCTTATCCCTGCGAGTGATACTCTGGATGGATGCCTTTTCTATGAACACATTCATCAGTTCCGTTTATGGGAGGATTTAAGTTCTTCCCTGTGAAATATGGACGCTGATATGGCCGTAGATCCGGATGAGAGCCGGTTCGATGAAGGGATATCGCTAATTAAAGCGGGAAAGATCGAAGAAGCGATTGATATCTTTTCAGAACTGGTAGAGAGGAATGATCGGAATCATAAAGCCTGGAATGCATATGGGGTGGCTTTATCCCAGACCATTCATAAAGAGAGTGCGATTCATTGTTTTGAAAATGCTCTCCGGCTCGATCCTGATAATAAAATATATCAGCGGAACCTTGACCGAATTAAAAAACCCACAGAAAAGAAAGGGATACGAAAGAAAGCGGAACTGACTCCGCAAAAAAAGAGCAGGGCATGGGGTTTTGGTGTTGTCATTCTGGTTCTTCTGGTGGGTATTATCGGAATATTCGCATCTGGTCTGATACCTGGTTTTTCAGTATCTGATGGCATTTCAGGGATTCTTCCCGGACAGGAGAAGGCACATGACATACCGGAAGGTACACCTGTTCCAAAAGTCACCCCCGAGGTTACGTCAGAGCCAACCCCGGAGATGACACCTGTTCCAACTCCTACAATTCCCCCCAAACCAGAAACCGTCTTTTATTTCTTTGACGTCAGCCAGGGTGATGCAGCACTCGTTCAGAGTGAGGGAAAAAACATGCTTATTGATGCTGGGCCGGTGAGTTCCGGTCCACGCCTTGTCGAATACCTGAATCAGCTGAATGTGACAACTCTTGATTATGTTGTTGCCTCCCATCCCTATGATGACCACATCGGTGGAATGGTTGATGTACTCAAAGCTTTTGAGGTACAGACGTATGTCGATAATGGCATGACATACTCATCAGACCTGTATGAAAAGGTGATCAATGCCGTCATATCAGACCAGGCGGTCAGGATGATCGTTACTGCCGGCATGAATATTCCCTTTACCAATACCACAACGGTTGATGTGATCGGACCATACCGGCTGACCGGCCACCAGGATGCAGACTCGCTGGTCCTTCGTGTATCCATGAAGAATGTCTCTGTTGTCTTCCCTGGTGATTCATCAGAGGTCAGGGGACCTGCAACTATCTTAAAACTTCCTGATCATGGTTCGGATGCAGGTATCGGACCAATTATGAATACAAGGCCAAAAGCGGT
>NZ_DAONKG010000348.1:0-1520 GCF_035406105.1 Methanospirillum sp. | reverse complement strand
AATGATTTTATTAATTTAATAGAATGTCATCATGAACCTATAGATCCTACAATAATCCCAAAAAAAGTAATAGATGACTCAGGAATCTTATATTTTGAATGCAAACAATTCGGGTATGAGATCAATGATTTTAACTCACTTTTTGTTAATGGTCAATTTGATCATAATAAATGGGAAAAATTTGTTGAAGAAAAGGTTCAAAATATTATCAATAGTTTTAAAAATTGTAGGGACAAACAAAATGAGGAATGCTCAGATATTGTAAGAATTGGAAATTATAGTGATTTTTTTAATACGATTATTGTTAGAGATATGTTATTCCCACCTGATTCTATTTCTAAAATCTTTGGATCAATAAATCCCTGGCAATATTTATTATTAGTTCCCGCAGTTATTGCAATTTGGGCGACATTTTTAATTGTTACCGGATTATTCGACATAGTATATTATTTACTATCCGGTTTTTTGATTAGTTTAATTTTTATAATCTTATTTATAATTCTCTTTGGGATATGTTTCATAATTCGATGTTTATTTTACTAACAGGAATAGAAATAATGATTGCACAACCTCACAAGATATCAATAACAAAATCGGTACTTATTTAACAGGAAGACATAATGACTATTGAGAAGAAAGGAGAAAGGTTACTTATTCAAAACCGTCACCTTTCTCAATTAGATCTCTTTGTCAGCCGGGTTTTGTACACCCTGACCAAATATTCTCCATACGTAATTGTAAGTGGCTATGTTGCCATATTATTTGGCAGATCCCGAAGTACTGAAGATATCGATATTCTCATACCGTATTGTGATCTCTCTCTATTTCACACCATTCATGACACCTTTATTGAAGATGGGTATGAATTTTTAAACGCCGAGGATGCATCCGGGCTCTATTCAATATTAGCATCCGGATCAGCAATTCGCCTCTGTCAAAAAGACAGTTTTATTCCTAATATAGAAATAAAATTCATAAAAAATGAATCTGATGAGTATTCTTTCACAAACCGGATAGAACTAATAATAGACGGTAAAAATTTCTGGATTAGCCCTCTTGAGATACAGATTGCATTTAAGTTCTGGCTCGGGAGTGAGAAGGACATTGAAGATGCCATATTTATCAGAGAAGTGTGTAGGGACGTTATAGACGAAGACCTCATCAGAGAATTCTGTCTCTCCTTTGGAGTAAAATATGAAACCTCCTGACCCAGAATTTCGGGAAAGAAACCGAAAAGAACGGATATGGTTTGTGAAAAAACAGGCTGAGTGGGTACGATCAGTACCCAATGAAGTATGGAGTGAGCACCAGTGCAGGATGATAAATGCCCTGTATGCACATAAAGACCAGTATCCATTGACGAAAAAAGAATATCTTGATATGATTGAGAAAGCACGACTTTTATCAGGGAGACGGAAAGGTTCTCCACCGATCCCGAAGAGATTCCGGTGTTAGGAATAATAAAGTGAAAGAGATAATAGTTCTGATCTGGCTCATTGTGTGATAGTTCCGATAATCAT
>NZ_DAONKG010000347.1:0-1542 GCF_035406105.1 Methanospirillum sp. | reverse complement strand
CTGCCTGCTGGACCATCACACCGGTCATGAAGGCGATCGGTGATCAGATAACAACCATAGTGGTTCTGATAAACTGAATCAGTCTGCCCTATGTCTTCCCGGCATACTCCCCTTTCTTCATATAGTACAGGTTTGAATAGAAACCAATACTATGGTGAAAAATTCCTGAAACATAAGCAAAATGTTAATAGTTACACAGAGATATCAGTAGTAGTCAAAATGGTTTTCCACTTATCTGCTTAATACTAAGCAGGAATCCAGATTTTATAAAACCAGACATCAGAAGTCATCCCCCCTCAATCATGATCCATGTCCTCTATGTAGATGATGAAGAACTCCTTCTGGACCTTGCAAAACTATTTTTGGAGAGGAATGGAGAATATATCGTTGACACCTCATTAACTGCTGTAGGTCTTGCAGAATCACCATCAATACCAACGTATGATGCAATCATATCAGATTATCTGATGCCTGATATGGATGGCATTGCGTTTTTAAAAAAAATTAGGGAGAAATACCCGGACATGCCTTTTATCCTCTTTACCGGCAGGGGAAGGGAAGAGGTCGTCATTGAAGCCATAAATAACGGGGTTGATTTTTACCTGCAAAAAGGAGGAGACCCAAAGGCCCAGTTTGCCGAGCTGAGTCACAAGATCAGGCAGGCAGTCAAGAGACGAAAGACAGAAAAAGACCTTCTTGTATCGGAACAGCGCTTTTCAAAAGTCTTTCATGCAAATCCGGCAATTGCAGGACTGTCCGATCTCAAAACCGGCAGATATATTGATGTTAACGATGCATTCCTCAAAAGGCTCTGTTTTACAAAAGAAGAGGTCATCGGAAAAACATCCATTGAACTTCTCATCCTGACACCAGAAAAACGGAATGAACTGCTTCATGAACTGCAAACCAGAGGATATCTCCATAATTATGAGACCGAAATCAGAACCAAAATGGGAGAAATATTGCATGTACTCATATCAGGCGATGTCATACCATCAGGTGATGATGAGTTACTTCTGGTCCAGGCAGTCGATATAACCGAACGGAAATCCAGTGAAGAAGCACTTCGTGAGAGTGAATCCCGGCTTCGTTCATTTATTGAAAATACTGCAGAAGCAGTCATCGTGGTCGATGAGGAAGGAAGAATCATCGAATGGAATCCTGCTGCTGAAAGGATATCCGGAATTGGAAGAGAAGAAGCACAGGGCAGATGGGCGTGGGACATCATGTACCGGATGATGCTTCCCGAAAGGAGAAGCAGCGGGTGCCTGAAAGAGATGGAAGCAAAGATTAAGAACTCCCTGAAAACCGGAGTTCCTGTCTCTCGTGAACCGATTGTTTCAGAGATTCTGGGGCCGGACGGTAATCCCCGGTATATGCGGCAGGTCACCTTTCCCATACAGACAAGCAGAGGGTACCGGTTTGGAATAATCATTGAGGATATAACCAGACAAAAAACTGCCGAAGAACAAGCAGCAAAAACTCTCTCTAATCTGCAAAGAAGCCAGAGTATCGCTCATGTGGGAAACTGGACGCTTGATA
>NZ_DAONKG010000346.1:0-1553 GCF_035406105.1 Methanospirillum sp. | reverse complement strand
CATCACCCTTTCACGAAGGATCAAAGATGGTATACTCCCTATTCCCCGATGTAAGGATCCTGAGTTGTGTACGATCTGCCCATTTACCTCAACCTGTGATGCAGACTTTGATGTTATTCTTCCTGATAAGCCAAAAGAGAAGGAAGGATTAAGCAAACCGCAGAGTAACGTATATCTAAATAATACAGGTAATGGAGAGCATTTCCTCACCAGGTTGGTAGAAACGCTCCGCCTTCTCTCTATTCCGGTTCTCCCGGCAGGATACACCACCGGTCCACGGTTTATCAGGCTGAAGATAATTCCTGATCTCTCAAAAAGAGTCACTTTCTCCAAGATTGCTAATCGTGCGGTAGATATCCAGCTTGGGTTATCACTCGCTGCTCCTCCTCTTATTCAGGCTCAAAGCGGGTATATCAGCTGTGATGTGCCGCATGATGAATGGAAGCCATTTGATGTCCAATCCTTGATCCGGGATGGAAAACCATCATCCAGGTCAGTCTGTGCGTTTCCAATCGGGAGGCGGATCGACGGGTCGGTATTGATAGGCGATCTGGCAGATCCGGTAATGACCAGTTGTCTTATCGGAGGGACATCCGGGTCAGGCAAGAGTGAATTAATTCGGTCACTGGTTATTGGGATTACCCTTGCAAATGCATCAACCCCAGTCTCATTCATTCTTATAGATCCCAAACGGGTAACATTCACCGATTTTGTATCCTTCCCATCTCTTTTCATGCCGGTTATCATGGATCCAGACAAGGCAATGGAGATTCTTGCAGGATGTGTCAATGAGATGGAGGAGAGGTATGTACATCTTGAAAAGACCGGGTATTCTAACATCTCTGATTATAATGCCCGGGAATCTGAACCTTTGACCCGGCGGATCATTGTCATCGATGAGTATGCAGACCTTATTATGAATAAAACAACAAAAGAAGCGCTTGAGACTGCTATTCAGAAGATTGGGCAGAAAGGGAGGGCAGCAGGTTTTCATCTGATTTTAGCAACCCAGCGGCCGGATGCACGAATCATTACCGGCGTAATTAAAGCAAATCTTCAACTTAAGATCGCTCTGAAAGTGACGTCTTCATCAAATTCGCGAATCATTCTTGATGAGTCAGGGGCAGAATGTCTGGCAGGGTATGGAGATATGCTCATTGGTGGAAGTGTCCCTGTGCAACGATTGCAAGGAGCCCTGGTTTCATCTGGTGATTTCTCGGCTTGCGGAAAGAATTAATATCTGTTTTGATGTCACCCTCTCTGAAGGAATGCAGGGGGTCTCTCAATGGAGTGACCAGGTCATTTATAGATACCTGTTGGATCTTATCACATAAAATCAGGATACGACAAAAATAATTATGGATATATGAGCGTAACCATCCGACCTGCGGTTCGTAATGACTGTCCCCGGCTCCTTGAGCTCATCAAAGAACTCGCCGAATATGAACGTGCACTGCATGAAGTTGAAGTATTACTGGAACATTTTGAAGAATCAGGATTTGGCCCGGCCCCGGTCTGGTGAGCCATTGTTGCAGAAGTTGATGATCTCGTTG
>NZ_DAONKG010000345.1:0-1555 GCF_035406105.1 Methanospirillum sp. | reverse complement strand
TCTCGTTGGACCTGCTCAGAGAGTTCCTTATTGGAGATGAGGAGTCCTCTAATTCAATTGATCGTCTGTTTTCTAAAAAAATAACAATCTCCGATCCCTGTGCCGCATAAGATACCACCAATGCCAAGCAGGAAATTAGTGGCCCTGCTGGCTAAAGGCAATGCACGGTTAATTCGTCAGCGCGGGACGAACCATGCAATATTTGAGAGAATATCCAAGGGGATAACATATCATGCACCGGTGGTAATGGCAAAAGATGGGTTGTCATCTCATTATATGCTGATTGTTCTTCGGCAACTGGGGTTCACCGATGATGAAATTGATAATTTATTGGGACAATGAGGTTGTCGGATAATGGAATAGTCCTTCTCTTTTCCGTTATTGCTCATTTTATCGGACATTACTTTGTATCTAATGAGAGATTTCTCATAAGATTACTCATTATCTCCTGATCCATATGGAGAAGTTCAATCCCAATAATTCTGTTTTCTTCGTTATAATCCAGAATAACTCCTGCTATCCTCTTCAGAACCCACAATTGGTGATTCATCAAACCGAATATAAAGCGCTCCATTGACAGAATCTATAGTGATTTTCATCCTTCTATTGAATAGCACCACGTTTCAGAAGTTAAAGAAGTTATACCCTCTTAAACATTTTTCCTAATTCCTGACACGAAAACGAGATTATCGTCGGCCGGCCATGCGGACAGGTCCAGGGATCGGCAGTCTGTGACAACTGATTGATGATATCCATCCCCTGTTCCGGGGTAAGAACCGCTCCTGCCTTAACGGCACTCCTGCATGCAACCAGCCGGAGCACCTGTTCTTTTCGCCTGACTGGTCCCTCGTCCTCTAATAGTATCGTCCCGATTATCTCCCTCACGGTATCAGGATCCTCATACCGCCCGAGAACCACCGGAACACCCCGCACACACCAGGTATCCTGACCAAAGGGCTCAATAATAAACCCTTCATCGGTGAGAACCGGAAGAACAGATGAAATAAGCTCATTCTCGGTGGGGCTGAGGGATAACACAACCGGTGCTATCAGTTCCTGGGTTTTCAGGTGCAACGACTCCTGCTGTTTTAACTGATCATATCTGACCCGTTCATGGGCTGCATGCTGATCAATAAGAAATAATGCACCGGTTTTATCGCTTGCAACGATATACGTCCCGCCAACCTGCCCAATCCATATGAGCTCGGGGAACCATTCATCCCTGACCTGACCCTCACCGGCACTCTCCGGTAACCGTGTCTGCAAAAGTTGGCGAGAGGTAGTCCGGTACCCGGCAAGAGATGCTTCACAGACCGAACGTGCACCCTGAGCTGGTACAGGTAACCCATACCGGACTGAAACCTGTGCCGGGGAGGAGATGTCGTTGAGAGATTTTTGGGTATCATCATCCGATCTGGCCGGAGCGTTAAGGAGGTCCGCATCATCAAGTGCTCTCCTGACTGTCCGGACAAGCAGGTCAAGGACCGTCCGTTCGGCCGAGAACCTGATCTCACGCTTGGTCGGGTGAATATTCGCATCAACCCAGGCGGGAGGA
>NZ_DAONKG010000344.1:0-1602 GCF_035406105.1 Methanospirillum sp. | reverse complement strand
CTATTTTCTAATATCGATGCAATTGACGAAATTATGTCACCGGATAATGAATCACATAAAAGAGAATTGTCTAACATCCTCAGGGTTGCCGGAGAGCCGGAGAAAATTAATGATAATCCTGAAACAGCACCATCGAAAAGACTCAAGTCTCTTTATCCCTCATATCAAAAAACGTTACATGGGGCATTGATATTCAATAAAATCCCTCTTTCACATATTCGTGCTCAATGCCCTCATTTCAATGACTGGATAACAAAATTAGAAACTCTGACCCCTCTTGGAGACGTATCATGAATAATACACTTGAGGATATAATCTGCTCTGCTCTATCAAAAGTATCTCAGGAATATGCCCAAAAAGATGTAGTTCCTCCTCTCTCAGTATTCTGGTTTGACAAAACCGGAGAATGGCAACCGGTCATTGATCGCTTAAAGAAGAGATTTACTATCTACACGTATGGTTCTTATAATAACGAGGCCCTGACTGGCCCGGCAATTTACATCAGAACTTCTGTCACACAATATGAAGATAATAATCGGAAAATACCCATTCTCTATCTCCCTGGTTATAGCAGAGAAGAATTACGAGACCCTACAACAGTCCCAGGAGAACTAAAACCCTTGATTGGCCTGTACCACCGAAGCGTATCATGGACATCGAAAACAAAAAAAGATTGGACTCTTGTTACCTTTCTTCAATCATCTGACCCAGGTCCTGGAATTGCCGTCAAACAGGATAGAGAAACAAAAGATGCATTACGAACAGGTATTGGACTTCTCCTTGATGAACCAATAGAAAGGTTATCACATCATGCTCCATTACACGCGGCATATCTGCATCAAATCCAGTTACCAGATCCCCGAAAACAGATTCTGGCCTGGATCAATGATCCTGTTGAAACAGAAAAGCAGATGAAAGAATTGGGGCAATGGAAGCCATTTTGTGGAATCGCAATAAAAGAATATAACCTCAATCCGGAAAAGGACGGATCATTAGCCGGGGCAACCAAACTTGGGGCCCAGGAAGGGAAATGGAATGAGATATGGGATAGATTTACTGAAAATCCAGATAGATATCCGAATATCCCCGACATTCTTTCTACTTTACCGCTCCCAGCTTTTACACCGTATCAGGAATCATGGCCACAGATAAATGAAAACGAAGAGAACGAACTCTTTAAAGAATTGGAATCGCTTCTTTCTCTCCCACTCACACAGGCACAGGATCTTATCACCGAACTGGAAGAAAAACACAAAAGACGAAGAGAATGGGTATGGGCTCGAATCGGAAAGGCAGATCTGGCCCATTCTCTCAGGTACCTTTCTGATCTGGTAGAATATTCAAGGCAGATAAAAACCGCCGGAGATTTGAAGACACAGATCGAACGATATGCGAATGAATCATGGAGGATTGATGATGCTGTTCTCTTAGCGATAGCATCGGTTCACAGCCAGTCGTACCTTGGGCTCATACAAAAAGTCATTGCTCATGTGTACAAGCCCTGGCTGAACGCAACTATTGATGCATTCCAAAAAAACTGGATAGAAACCCCTCCAGAGCAGGAGAAAAAAGATATTCCAGTGCAGGGTGGAGTACTCTACT
>NZ_DAONKG010000343.1:0-1606 GCF_035406105.1 Methanospirillum sp. | reverse complement strand
CCCTATTTTGCCGCAAGTACGCAGTATGATGCTGAACGGGATCTTGATGAACCGGTGAATTCGTCCTGGTCATTCGATATCATTTTTATCATAAACCAGTTTGGTATCCCCTTTTTTATATTTGCATTTCTGGGATTGTTACTCCCCCTTTCTCAATACCATGGCATGAAACCGGATCTCGATTATATAAAGACGCAGAAAATTCCGATATTATTTGCCGGAATAGCGATCGTGAGTCTCGTTCTTGCTCTTGGACCAGTACTAAAACTGAATGGAGAAGCAACCGGAGTTCTCACTCCATATTATGTTCTATATTCATGTATTCCCTATATTGCGATAATTCGTGACCTTTCACGATTCAGTTTTATTATTAGCCTGGCCGGATCTGTCCTTACCGGCTTTGGTGCCGCTGCTCTTTTCAACCGAATACAGAAGAAGGAACTGAAACAGATCGTTATAATTGGATGCACCATTCTGGCAATATTCGGATCATGGCATGTACCGGTTCAATTGCCGGCTTCTCTTGCTACTGGTGATCAGGTTCCGGAGGTATATCACTGGCTTGCAGCACAACCGGATGATGCCCGGATTATCGAGATTCCAACGCGATGGGTTGAGGATAATTCTGAGTATACGTATTACTCAGTCTATCACTGGAAAGAGATGGTGAATGGATACAGTGGAAGGGATGTTGAACTTGCTTCAAAAATTATGCGGGACACAGGCGAGTATTTCCCTTCAAATAACACCATCTCTCTCCTCCAGCATATTGGAGTCAGATATGTGATCATTCATGCAGACAGGATCCGCCTGATGAAAGGTGTTCCTGATGAACAGGCAGAGGAATTTATTTCCAGGTATGTATCAACCCTTCATCAGAATATTGAGCAGAATTTTAATTCTTCCATCAGGATGGCCGGCGTATTTGGTCCTGACGTTGTATATGAAATTCTTCCCGATCCGGAAGTCCTTCCAGATGAGGTACTTGTTCTCTTTCAAAATGGCTGGTTTGGATCAAATGCATTCCCTGAGTTTTATTTAAAAAATGAAGGAAAGATAAAAGCTTTTGCAAAATCAACCGGAGAATATGCCCTATATTTCCTTGCTGAACCTGTTTACACAGAGAAAAATTTGTCACTGATGGTGAATGGAGAAAGTCTTGGAACAATTACTGCCCCGGCAGGAGGACTGACTGAAGGGAGGAGTAATTTTATCCTGAATAAAGGGTTCAATGATATTCAGTTCATGAGTTCGTGCACAAAATTATGTGACATTCCAGAGATGAAGACCATATCAGATAAATGTATGAGCTTTAAATTTTACAATCTATCAATTTTCAAAAGTGTCAATTAGGGGGATTTCAATTAAAAATGCCGCTAATTATTTCCCTTTAAAAAATTTATCAACGCCCTAAGGCCATCAAGGAGAATAAATACATCTTCTTTATTTCTAATCGATGCAATTTTTTTCATTAAATACTTGGGACGATAATAGAATTTTTTATACATTAATTTATATAACTGATATGTTTCTTCAACACTCATATTTGGCAATTTCATTATTTGACGTGATAAATCATAATCATCCCAATTATATGTCAGGATTA
>NZ_DAONKG010000342.1:0-1635 GCF_035406105.1 Methanospirillum sp. | reverse complement strand
ACGAGCATATTTAAGGCTCGAAGTTAACAATTTTTTGAATGGTGTTACTCCGTATCATGCATAATGGCAATTCACAAACGTAGAATTTCAGAGTGCATTCAGAGACCAAAATATGCGCTTTAATTTTTTTTAAGGTTCACCTGTAACTCCTCATCGAAAAACCAGAGTACGGCATTCCTCCAAAAACGAATCTTTTTGGCAGAAATCAACCCATAACAAAAATCCAAAACCCGATTCCCATGAGTATGGAAGAGATTGAAAAGACCATACCTTGGTGGAGGATAATCCGGATCAGGGAGTCTACAGAGGGATTTCTCGACCTGAGTTTGGGAATGTATTCCGTACCCCTGACTCAATCTTTTCTCTATGAGCAAAATTTTGAACCCCATGATCTGTACCTGTTCCCTGAACTTGTGAGAGGTGTTGAGATACCAGAATATCTTATCCTATGAGCACATTAAATCCTTCTCAACCAGAGAGCTCCCATATTCACCAAAAAAAGGCTAATTACGATAATTTTTTCAATGCCAAACAGTGGCTACTTTCAAATGAAATCTGAATACCCTGACATGATTCATAACAACCATAAGGGATTATAACCTATTGTCTGAAAGGAGTGATACCTGTTTGGCAGAAAAAAACCGTGAGGACCTTCTTGGGAAGGTTATCAGACTGAAGGATATTGTTGCCTACCAGGAGGGGACGATTGCAAGCCGTATGGTTGTTGTCTCAAAGGCCGGATCAATCACGGTCTTCTCCTTTGATGCCGGAGAGGAGATATCTGAACATACTGCTCCGTATGATGCAGTAGTGACCATTCTTGAAGGAATGTGTGAGGTTACCCTGCATGATACGCACTATCAGATGCAGGAAGGAGAGACGATTATCTTCCCGGCACATGCCCCTCATGCGGTCCGTGCTCTGACCAGATGTAAGATGATGCTGACCATGATCCGGGATTAATCAGGTATTTTATGGAGAATGAAACAAGAGAGCCGTTTTACTGTATTGCCTGCGGGTACGTAAGCCCGGTGTATCAGCGACGATGCCCGTCATGTGGAATTGTGGACCGGTTCTGTACCGAGCGGCAATATGCTGAGCTGATGATGCGGTACCTCCACCATCCTATCAGAAAATACCGGATTTTTTCACTCAGGACGATAAAACGCCTCAAATGGAAGGAGGCGATGCCGGAGCTTCTGGAACGGGCACGAATAGAAAGAGACCTGGAGCTGAAAGCAGAGGTACAACGGACCATTGAGGCGCTCACCATCTATCACAACCGGTCTGATGCAAGGTCTGCTTCCGGCATGAAACGGGAGACATCCATGTATACCCTTCGTGATGAGACGAAATGCAAGATAATTCCGATCCGGCCGGTTCTTCGAAGAAAAGGGCATTCACATCTGCGACCAGGGAGAAGAATCTGAAAAATGTACTGATATCTGATTATTCATACTCAAACGGATTAAGGAGTTTTAATCCTTGAATTGAAATAAAATCCTTATAATTGCGGGTCACCAGAGTTGCTGAAAGGCTTATGGCAGTGGCGGCAATGACGGCATCAGGAAGTTTGGTATGTGTTCTTTGCCTGATACGAATGGCCTCATTTGCTACTGCTTCGTCAACGGGAAT
>NZ_DAONKG010000341.1:0-1641 GCF_035406105.1 Methanospirillum sp. | reverse complement strand
CAAAGAACCAGGTCCAGTCTACAATCTCACCACCATAGGAGAGATCCCTGAATGAGACATTGAACGGATCCTCTGAGATGATGGTATAACTAAAGTCTGCAACGACTTCCGGACATCCAAAGGTTAAGATTTTACTATGTGTTTCATTCCCGCCACAGGGACTGGTTGCATGGAGAGTGACGGTATAATTCCCTCCTTCATTGTAGATATGTACCGGGTTTTGGAGATATGACGTTTTCCCGTCTCCAAAGTCCCAGTGCCATGCATTCGGCTCTCCCTCTGTCAGATCAGTGAAATAGGCCGTTACCGGAGCATCTCCGTCAGGGGGATCCAGCTGGTAGGTAAAGTTTGCAAATACCGGACAGCAGACCAGCTGATCCATGTCATCGTACTGTCCACAGTCATTCGTTACCCGGAGATTTACCAGATACTCACCACAGGAATTATAGGTCTTTTCCGGGGGATTCTGACCGGAGTAAGTTGTACCATCACCAAATGACCAGTTCCATGATGTGATTGAATTGCTGTTCGGAACCGACTGATCGGTAAATCTCATGGTGAAGGGCTTTGAGGAGACCATCTCCTTCGTGAAGTTAGCAATTGGCGGGGAACAGAGACAGGGGACGGTGATATTATGAATCCATGAGTTTTGAGCACCACATGTCGTCGTTATGGTGAGGTTAACCAGGTAGGTTCCTGGCTGGTTGTACCGATAGACGGGGTTCTTGTCTGACGATAAGCCCGCATTATCACCAAAGTCCCATATCCAACGGGTTATTGCATCTCCGAATACCTTCGAGGTATCATTGAACTGGATGGTATTCCCATCCTCAAGACAGGTGTAGGTAAAGTCAGGAACTGGCATCTGGCAGCAGGGGACGGTTACCTCTCGTGTCCACCGGGCTGATGAATTGCAGGTGGTGAATACCGTTAAATTGACCGGATAGGTCCCTGGATTATCATACTGATGCGTTGGGTTTTGTAGTCCGGATATATTGTCTTGCCTCAAATCTCCAAACTCCCAGTACCAAGCCCTAATTCCATTGCCCATTCCTCTGGATAGGTCGGTAAAGTTGACAGTTCGTTCTCCAATGCATTTGTAATCAAAGTCAGGAACCGGGGGCGGACATCCACAGACGATATCCTGTATGGTGTCATTACTACTTCCACAATCAGCGGTCACCTTCAGTCGGACTGTATATTGGCTGCAACTTGGGTAGGTGTGGGTCGGGTTCTGCTCTGTTGAGGTTGTACCATCTCCAAACTCCCACAACCACGATAGATTCACATGAGGAACATGGGTGGAACGATCTATGAACACAAACTCCTGAGGATTGGCCGAAGTAGTATACTCAAAGGCTGCTTTCGGGGACGGACAGCCGCATATGACATTCTGAATCGTCTCATTACTACTCCCGCAATCAGCCGTCACCTTCAGTCGAACTGTATATTGGCTGCAACTTGGGTATATGTGAGTGGGGTTCTGCTCCGTTGAGGTTGTACCATCTCCAAACTCCCACAGCCACGATAGATTCACAGAAGGATCATGGGTGGAACGATCTATGAACACAAATTCCTGAGGATTTGCCGAAGTAGTATACTCAAAGGCTGCTTTCGGGGACGGACAGCCGCATATGACAT
>NZ_DAONKG010000340.1:0-1658 GCF_035406105.1 Methanospirillum sp. | reverse complement strand
AACGCTGGTGTCTGAAGGTACACCGGTCAGAGGGTGAGAAGACCCGCAGACGGCTCCTTGAGGAGGGGCTTCTTGACCGGTTGTGCCGTATCAGATCTGACGGGGATTATCTGCTCATTCCGATATCCGGACATACTGAAGGGGCAGTATGTGAGATTTTTACCTGTGTCCCGGAGAAGGAGGAACTGCCACGGTTTGAGCAGGTCGGGGGGATCGCCATCATGCAGGAGGATGATCCGGCCGGTGCAGCAGCGATCCTTGCCTCAAAAAAGACCTATCATACCGTTTTGTATGCTGAAAGTGCGGTTCATGGCCCGTACCGGACGAAACGGTACAAAGTACTGGCCGGAGCAGACACAACCGCTACTGAATACACAGAATATGGCCACCGGTTCAGTATTGATCTCTCACTGGCCTACTTCTCCGCCCGCTTATCCGGTGAACGCCAGCGCATTAGAAATCAGATGCATCATGGGGAACGGGTTATTGATATGTTTGCAGGGGTCGGGCCCTTTGCCATAACGCTTGCAGATAAAGCGTCGGTTGTGTATGCCGGCGATATCAATCCTGAAGCAGTCATTCTCATGGTTAAAAATATCGCACGAAATCAGAAGAAAAATATCGTTCCCATCCTTGCAGATGCGCTCAGTCTGCCAAAAATCATCCCGTATCCGGCAGACCGGATAATCATGAACCTCCCGTTACATGCAATATCCTTTGTACAGGCAGCTTTTCAGATGACACGGCCTGGCGGGACGATACACCTGTATGCCCTGGTCAGTCAGGAGGATGAGTATCTCGAAACGCTCCGGGAATTCCCGGTTGAACAGATCGAGCACAGATATGTGCGGTCCTACTCACCGGACCGGTTCCATGTGGTGTATGATATTACCGTCGCAGCAACACACCCGTCATGACAACCGCAGATGGGTAAGGACGGGAACATTCATGCAGAAATGACATTCCATTGGTATCCCCAGAAAAACCAGTCTGGGAAGGCTTGTATCCGTCTCTTCACTCATGTTGTTGTAATACGCCTCGATGGATTCATTCTTTGAGTACTTACTGGTTTTGTTCAGTGTAAAATGAATCAGGTCATCTTTTACCGGGCTTGCGGCAGAAAATGAGATTATCACGGGCGAAAGATTACTTCCTGGCTCCGTCTTCGCATCAGCAAGCGCCATAGTGGCTGATCCCAGCAGGATGAAGCAGATGCACAGAAGAGAAGCAGCATACATTACCATAGTACTTCACCCAAAAAAGGGATAGTTCTTCTCACCGGTTGGATCCCTGGTGCCTCATAATGAAGACTGCTGCCAGAATCACTCCTGCAAACAGGGCTGATACAGGTGCCGGTGCCTTTGTCGGCGTCGGGACTGCGGTCTCTGCTGGTTCCGGTGTCACAGGCAACGCAGGTACCATCTCAATCAGTACATCGGTTGAATTCCCGCCGGTGATGGTGATCTGACGAATTGCATCATCATATCCGTTTATGCGAAGGGTCAGGGTGTGCTCACCAGAGGGAACCGATGAGAGGGTCAGTGGAGAAATTCCTTTAAAGAGATTATCAAGGAATATCAAAGCGCCCGAGGGATGGGAGTCGATATTCAGGGTTCCATTGATGGCTGCCGGGACCGGTGCTGCCTGCAGGGCAACAT
>NZ_DAONKG010000339.1:0-1685 GCF_035406105.1 Methanospirillum sp. | reverse complement strand
TTATTTCTTCTTCTTATCCATCGCCTGCTGCTTGACAAGGTTTCTGATACGATCCGCCGTACTGCCCTTGAAATCCACGAGATCCCGCTCATGAACGGTCATCGTCGATTCAGATGAAGGCACGTCAGTTATCGCATCCGCCAGCACATGATCCAGCTTCTTTGCACGCTCCCAGCACTCAAGTGCCTCTTCATTCCTCCCAAGCCCGCCGGAGAGGGTAATGGCCTTAAAGGCCCAGAGATCAGGATTTGACGGGTAGATTGCAAGAGCCTGATCATATTTATCTACCGCTTCCTCATACTTCCCCTGGTATGCGAGCTGATCCGCCTCCAATGCGAATGCATCAGCCTTATTAAGGAGAACATCACGCTTGCTGAGAAATGTGTGTTTTGAATTATCTGCCATATCTCTGATTCTTTCTCATTAGGCGGGGACAGTATTTATGCTTTCACCCACGTAAATCTCGACTATCATTTTACGAGTCGTAATCATTTTTCTTTTTATCTCGATCTTCTTATCAGAATATGCGATTGTTTTCAGATTAAACGAGATGTTTTTATATTTCAGGAATTCAAAAAAACTGAACGGAAACATTCTGGTGGTAATGTGCCTGCCAGTCAGCCGGGAAGAGATTTCTTCTGACAGAAGTGAGGCATTTGAGCCACTTATTACAAATTTTATGTCTTTTCTTTTATCGTAGATTCCCTTCAGCCATTTCTCCCATAAAGGAAAATTTTGTATCTCATCCAAAAAAATAGAGTTTTTGATCACCCGATGAGGCATGCAGTTCCCGAAATGTATCTATTAATTGAGATAGCTCATCTCCCTGGATTGGTTGCAACCTGTCATCATCAAGGTTCAGGTAGAGAACAGATGACTTTGGAACACCGTTCATAAGCAGGTCTGAATTTATTGATACATAAAATAGATCTTCCCACAGCGTCTCACACCAATAATATCATGTATATGAGGAAGATCCATCTGAATCGGGTAATTTCTATTGTGTATAAAAGGCAATGCACTCTCCTGCCATTCAACAATCGCAGATTTCAATTTTGCCCTGGTATCTATCCAAAGAAATTGAATATACAAAGAGATAGGCTTATCGTATAGAGACGATGATATTATAAGAAATCATCGGATGTAAACGATAATGATACCGATAAAAAATCAGCAGAAAGATGAGATTTCAACCCTATGTTCATTGCTGAAATAATACCTCAAATCATCTTGTTTATAAAAATGAAGCGCTCTCATTACATTTCTGTTATTTGTGAAAATATTTACTATCCTGATACGAAATATTAATCATATCATGACTACAATAAAAAATAAAATCATCATTGAGGGTCCGAAAGTTCACGATGTGGGTTATAGAGTATTCCTCCTGAATCGTGCACTTCAATCAGGACTTATTGGCTTTTCTGCATTTAATCACACTTTGCCAGACAACATGCAGCAGATTGAGATCTGCATAGAAGGAGATACTGAATCCATTGAAGAGTTTACCACAGATCTGCATGATAATATCCCCGTTCATGCTATCGTTGATACAATTTCCATTGAGCCATACGATAAGCGGGTAATCACGATAATGGACTATATGCACCTTGTCCAGGTTGAACAACTGGATAAAGGAATTCCTGCGATTTTAAGTATTCAATCATCACAGGAAAAAATGTTGG
>NZ_DAONKG010000338.1:0-1691 GCF_035406105.1 Methanospirillum sp. | reverse complement strand
TCAGATCTCCGGTATTCGTGATCATTTGTGATATGTGTATGTGAAAAAACATAATAATCGAACAATATATTCCATATTACTCTATTGCTCATAGCACCCTTTTCTGACAGATGTTCCTCATTAATAATTTCACAATTCAAATGGTCTCTTTTGGAGAAAAAACCAATGAACAGATGGAAAAATCCTCCTGTTTTTTAAACCAATTGATACCGAGTAGTGTTCAACATAAAACCATAAGTTTTATACTTCTTATGAACAATAATTATAATCGTATGAATTATACTATTGTAATTTGTATTTTCATCACACTCATGGCAGGGGTGATGCCGGTGCTTGCCCATGAAAGCTGGGCAATTCCACAGACATCATGGGTGAATGAAGGTGATACGGCGTATTTCTTTGTGGGCAGCAGTCATCTGTTTGGAACGAGTGAAGAATTACCAGCCGGGTATATGATCCTTACCTTCAGGAATCAGGATGGCACGACCATTCAGAAGATATCGGATGATATCAATGGAACCCAGGATGGAAAGACCATGGGATATTACAAGGTTTTCGAGTTTCCGATAGAGAAAAACGGATTAAACATTCTGGATCTGTATCACACCGAAGGCACATGGACGCATATTATTACCAACCCCCCGGACACAGAGGGAGGAGAATGGATAAACAAACCGATAGATGAGATCGATTTTGAGACCATGAATACGACAGGCTGGGCAGATAACTGGTATATCGAGCGTTCCTATCCAAAGCATGTCTATTCAAAGACATTCATTGCCGGTCCGGATGCTGATTTTACCGTTGCAAACAAACCGCTCGGTCAGGAATGGGAGATTGTGCCGCTCAGTGATATCACCACCGCCGGAACCGGGCCGTTTGAAGTACAGGTTCTCTATAAAGGACAGCCATTTGAAGGGGCTGTTGTCAAAGCAGCGAAAGCTGGAACTCCTGAAGATGAAATTACCATCAATGAGACCACCAACGCTGAGGGAATAGCAGTCCTGAACCTTGATTCACGAGGCAACTGGGTGATTAAGTCAGATACCGGTACAGATTTACGGATTTGCAAAGAGATGGATATGCCCCGTGGGCCGGCATCGACAGAAAAGACCATCGTCGGACCGGTATACCGGTATGCTCTGGTGCTCGGTGATCAGTACATAAAACCAGAAGGAGAGTAATCATATGTAAGGGATCCAGCATCCCGATCCTTTCTTCATCGTTTTTTCCACACGTGTGATGATGTACACTCTGCAACGGTTGCCTGAAAACTCCCTACACAAGTGACCGTTCAATCAGGGTGGCAATAAGTGGTAATACATGCCTGTATATCTTCAGGGCAGCCGGGAAAGAGAGTTTCGTCTTTTGGATACGAGTTCCTCACGAATCGCTTCCGTATGTCAGACCAGGTATCAAATACACAACCAGAAACCTGAATATCCCTGGATTTCAGTCAGGAAACCTTATCATCAACCGGAGAAAACATATGCTGGTTCTATGATGAAATTGATTATTGGTTTATTCGGACTTCTCTGTTTACTGGGTTGTCTGGTCTGTGTCGGAACGGCAGGTACTGCATATAATTACGATGATTATTATGGGACCTGGGGAACGAAACTGAAAACAGACTTTAATTTAAACTCCTCTATTGATTCCCAGCCGAAGTTTGATCCAAACACCGGTTTTCT
>NZ_DAONKG010000337.1:0-1692 GCF_035406105.1 Methanospirillum sp. | reverse complement strand
CAATCTTGTTGACAATGCACAGCGGTACGGGGAAAAGATAACCATAATAATGTCGTATTGGTATCAGACCGGTCCTGATGCGGTGTGGGTTATCTGTGACGATGGTGTAGGAATTCCGATGCAGATGAAAGAGCGGATCTTCAGAAAGGGGGTTGGTAAGAATACTGGTCTTGGGTTATTTTTAACACGGGAGATCCTGGACATTACCGGTCTTACCATTACTGAGACCGGGAGAGAGGGGGAGGGGGCAGTGTTTGAGATCCGGATTCCGGATGGAGCATGGGAGCAGAAGAGTCCGGATAGGATAAATCAGTAAGTGCTCTGGTTCTTCATATCTTTTCTATTCGTATTCAGGCCTATGGATGATACGTATTTTCAAAAGCCATTCCTATGACCGGTTTTTGTGCATCTGATACATTGAGCGTCTTTGTTGTCTTTTTGTTCTCCTTTCAATGAATGGGATGAATAATCAGATTTTTGGAGAAGGAGGAAATATCTGGAGGTACAGACTTGCAGTGATATCTATGTTTCACCCGGTTTGTCACCTGATCGAATTGTGATTTTGTCTTTTGGTCTGAACCATAGGGAAATCCGGCTGTAATGAGGAAAATGGGGGCAAATAGGGGTTATTCTCCGTTTATTATTACGCGACGGTATCGGGTTTTCGGGTCCTGGGATGATCGGACGGGAACCTCACTGAGAGAATTTCAATAATGTGGGCTTTTTTTCCTGAAATTTCTCTGTTCATGACGGCAGGATACCGTCGTGATAATTTAAGGTTAATTTGGGATTGTTTTTGCCGGAAATACGGGTATATCCGTTTAATAACGGGCCGTTATTGATTAGAAGCAACAGGGCACGGAAAGGATAGGAGCCCCATGAGATCCTGCAATAGCGGGCTTCGGTATGAATGGTGGGAACGCTCCATAATTGAGATGCTTACCGCATATGAAATGGGTTTTCTATAAGCTTATCAGATGAATACGAGATAAGAAATGGGAAGTATGATGTATATGGTACAGAAAACAGGTTTATTGAGTGTTTAAATTCCGAGTGTGTTGGGAGATTAGTTTCATAAATAGCTTCATGAACTTTGAGAGAGATAGTAGTACCATTTGGGGTGGGGCGTGAAAGACGAGCAGGCGCTATCAGAGGTAATCGGGTTTTTGATGATCGTCTCTCTGTTAGGGATACTTTTCTCTATGTACCTGTTATATGTGGTTCCAATTCAAGGGCGGGATGCAGAAATAGCCCATATGAAATATATTACTCAGGAGTTTATCGGATTAAAAGCAGATATTGACGGGTTAATAATTAATGATAAAATAAATCTCCCAATTGCCAGATCATTTGAATTAGGTACGTTATCTTCGGTAGGTTCTGGTGCTTTGAGTATTATGCCGATGAGTTCATACATTGAGGCTTCTGGCACATTGATGGTGAACGAACAGAATGATTTTTTGGAAGTAGTTGTTAAAGGATATGTATCGGACATTTCATCAGTTGGCGGAACATCTTCTTTAAATTTCTCAAGATATTACTCACAAAATTATTTAAATTATTACCCTAATCTAATCAAATTTTCGTGCAATAATACTAAGCCGTGGTGCCCTCCGGAGCCAATTAATTTTACCGTGAAAGACAGATTCTATAATATTACTCAAAAAAAAAGGTCTGCTTTCGATGAAGTAT
>NZ_DAONKG010000336.1:0-1705 GCF_035406105.1 Methanospirillum sp. | reverse complement strand
CAGGATCGCGTGATTGAAGGCTTTTTATTCTTTTCAATCACTCCCGAATCATTTGATCGAATGCAACAGGCTATCCTGCATATCATGGAGAATGGGCTATGACGTCTGATTATGCATCCATCATATCCCAAAGCCTCAATGCCCTCCCCGTCGGTATCTGTATCATCAAAGAGGATCATACCATCTCATTCTGGAATCAGACCCTTGTTTCCTGGACAGGTATCAGTCCTGATACCGCAGAAGGTCATCTCCTTGAAGACATCGTCCCCCAGTTTCGACAGCATCACGAAAATGCACGGCTTATGGTGGTATTCAAAGGAGGGGGACCAGTCATTCTCTCATCACGATTCCATCCCCGGATATTTCCGCTCCGGGAGAACGGACAGAATGAGGGGCGGTTTCAGCGAATCACTATCGCTCCCTTTATTATTCCTGATCACGGATCACAGGCAATTATTACCGTTGAAGATGTAACCGCGATTACTGAGCAGGTCTTTCGGTACCGGAAGATAAAAGATCAGATAGCGTATGAACTTGAAGAGAAGAAGCGAACTGAACGTGCCCTTGAAATGGCTCTCTCAAAACTCAATAACCTTTCTTCGATTACCCGTCATGATCTGCTCAACTCCCTGACGGTCTTTGAGGGATATTTAGGCATTATTCTGAATCTGAACCCAGGTGGAAAAATCCAGACCTACCTTGAAAAGATGAAAGAAGCTACTGCAACGATGCGGCGTCATATAACCTTTGCTCGTGACTATCAGGAGATGGGAAATGCCCTGCCGGCATGGTACCATGTTGAAACACTCGTGAAAAATTCCGGGATAGGTCCCATATTCCGTGATATTACCATAGAAACAGATACCGGCAGCCTTGAAATCCTGGCAGATCCCATGATCGTAAAAGCAATGTATAATCTGCTTGAAAACGCAGTCCGTCACGGAGAACATACCACCCGTATCAGGGTAACCTGCAGGAAGGATGAGGATAGTGTCACGCTTGTCGTTGAGGATAATGGAACAGGCGTCCCAAATGAGATAAAAGAGAAGATATTCAAGAAAGGGTTTGGCTCAAATACCGGTCTTGGTCTCTTTCTGGTCAGGGAGATCCTGGGGATTACCGGTATGCAGATCATTGAGACCGGTACCTATGGAACAGGGGCCAGGTTTGAGATCAGGGTCCCTGCCGGTAATTTCAGGTTTTCGGAAGAGAACTGATTTTTTCATGCTCCACAATCTATTTCTGAAATCGGATCATTATGATAGTTAATGAGCAGTATCCTGATCATTGATGATTCAGTATTCCAGCGCAGAGTCGTCGGGGCCCCGTTACGAGCAGGTGGCTTTGACGTATATGAAGCGGTAAACGGCAATGACGGCCTTTTAAAGATACAGGAATTACAACCGGATCTTATTCTTCTGGATATCCTCATGCCGGAAAAAGATGGTATAGAGGTCTTAAAAGAACTGCATGATTTAGGAAATACCATACCTGTCGTCATGCTTACTTCAGATGTTCAGGAATCGACACGGAATGAATGTCTCTCATTAGGTGCCCGGGCATTTCTCAATAAACCGGTAAAAGCAGAAGAACTCATCCCGGTGATTACCGCATTGATTGAAAAGACATCATGAGATCAGTACCACAGCCGGTTCTTGACGGGATAAAAGAACTGGTCAACATCGGAGTTGGCAGAGCTGCCGGC
>NZ_DAONKG010000335.1:0-1708 GCF_035406105.1 Methanospirillum sp. | reverse complement strand
TCCATTGAGTAAAGATACAGACCTGTGAAGAGATCATTTCTTCCGGAAAAAGCACAATCGAGGGTGTCAATGAAAAGACTTTTCCCGAATCTCCGTGGACGAGATAGAAAATAGTATTTTCCTTCCCGCACAAGAGACGCAATATATGGTGTTTTATCTACGTAGGCATATCCTCCGGTTCTAATCTCCTGAAAGGACTGAATACCGATGGGGAGTTTTCTCTGTGTCATGTGAATTGAGTATTTCATTCTGTTTTGATGATGATACACTTATATGTACTGGCTGTTAGAATTACCGGTGAAATACCCGGCGAGAAAAATAATCAGACGGATCCATCATCGCGTATCTGTTCGAAATCTTCCTTTGGGAACTGACATAACGAATTGAGCCTCCTTTCCTGGCACTCCGTTCTCGATGATGGTGATCCCGGTTATCTGCAAAATCTCCCTGATAAGAAAGAGTCCAAAGCCGGTATGTTTACCATACCCTATCTGGAGGATACTCTCTTTTTCTATATCCGGAACTCCACATTCATTATCTTGGTAAATAAGCATCCACAAGCATGGGTTGGTCTTCCCCATAGAGAGCCCTGGCATAAATGCCCTCTCCCCTTCCAATAGTCTCATCTCCGGAAAGACCGGTGAGAGCAGCCTGAGCCCGATTCCATGCAATTACTTCTCCTTTCAGGTTTATGGCAAAGGTAGGATCAGGCAGATGGTTTATTATATGCTTTATCTGCTGGAGTGACCGGGGAAGCTGCTTTTCAGACTGTCTCTTTTCGATGGCAAGTCTGACTTTATGGATAAGCTCGGTAAACTGTGCCTTAGGCTGTCCTCCTTTTTGCAGGTAATAACCAGCACCATTATTCAATGCCTCAATGACCACCTCTTCTCTTCCCTTGCTGGTAAAAAGGATGAACGGGATGTTATTTCTGTTTTGCCGAAGATGCCTCAGAAATGAGAGACCATCCATAACCGACATCTGATAATCTGAAATAATGGCATCATAGGAGATCTGACCAAGCCTGATGAGTGCATCTGTAGCGGATTCAGCAATATCAACCGTGAAATCACTTAACTTCTGGATATAGAGCCGCCCTACATCAAGGAGCAGGGGATCATCATCAACGTACAAAACCCGGGTCATGAGTCCTTCTTGCCATCAAGGTCATAGCATGATCCGATATACCCGGTAAATTCACCTTTCAGATCATATATCGGGGCTCCATAATCAGCGATCCGATGATATGATCCATCATAGTAGCGGAGCCGGTATACCATGGAAAATGGTTCACGTCGTTCGAATGATGACATATATATGGATATGCACTGGTCACGATCATCAGGGTGGACGCCATCAGCCCATCCATCTCCCTGTTCCTGTTCAGGTGTCCTGCCAGTAAATTTCAGCCAGGCTTTGTTGAAATAATTGCATTTTCCATCCTTTCCTGATCGCCAGATGGGATTTGGGAACTCGTCCAGAATTCGTAGATAATGATCAAGTGATTCTGAAAGTTTCTCTTCATTCTTTAGGAGGACTGAAATATCGCGTGCTGCCGCAAAAACCCCCTGTATCTCCCCATTTTTATCTCGGTATACAGATGCATTGTATAGTACAGGGGTAATGGAACCATCGGTATTGAGAATCTCTAGTGGATAATCCCGAACATATCCCTCTGAAAAAACTTTTTCATACCCTTCCCTGGCCT
>NZ_DAONKG010000334.1:0-1714 GCF_035406105.1 Methanospirillum sp. | reverse complement strand
CCGGAACTGAAAGAGCAGGCTAAGTATATCCGGTTCAGTATCGAGGAGCGGGAACGGGAGGATCTGTTCAGATTGAAGAAGGTGAAGAAACTGATCGAACGGAAGAAAGTGAAAAAGAAAATGGTTCAGGCCGGTGTGAGATCAGGGTAAGTGAGTGATTATCTTTAGCTTGCTCATATTCCGAGAAACTTAGTATTTTTTTGCCAAAGTTTAATTGCTTCATGCAGATTATCAAGAGCTTCTTTTGGGGTGGCACCACAGGATGCAACTTCGATGTCCCTGCATTGTGAGACGTAAATTCCCTCCTCTTCCCAAATCTGGGTCTTAAATTGAAACTTTCTCATATGAGAATCTTCCATAAAGAATAATTGCATGTCATTTTTTTGAGTTCTCTTGATTTTTGGGCATGGAGCGTAACCATTGAAATAATCGTGTTTGTGTTGAATACTATAATAATTCACTCTTCAAACTCACAGGCATCAAAATGTAATGTTTTACAATTTTCGGATACATCCCGAATCAGTTTTTCGTTTGCACCATTCTCAATATCAGCATCAATATAAATTGTAACCTTAACTTTTGTTTTGATTTTGCTTGTAAATTGATTGATAATTTCTTCTTTTATGGTACCAAAGTCCCTAATTGCCCGTTCTGCATCAACCGTTACATGCCCATGGAACCGGTGATAGACTTTTGGTTTTACAACAGGAGATGGGGGATCAATTGTAACCGGAATGCCTCCACCCTCAGCTCCGGGAGTAGGGTTATTTATAGGCTTTATGATACTTGAATCACCGATTATTAATTTTTCCTTCTCTTTTCGTTTAATCTGTGCCTGAGCAACCTCCGGTTTTACTAACAGGCTCATGCTATCGGAGAAGACTGCCCCATTTGCCATAAACTGTAGTCCCTTGTACTCCTTCTTCTCATCGTCAAAACCCGCAGCATATACAAAAGTATCAGGATTTACCGAGATAGTGTTCAGAGAATTTTTTATCGCAGAGATAAGGACATCCTCATCTTTCAATCGTGGAAGATAGAGGTATGTTGCGAAATCCTCGATAAGTTGTTTGATTGAGACATGATCTCCTCTCCATAATGGTATCCTATCCAGCTCCAGTCTTAACCGGACCCCTCCCATTTCGGTAAGCAGCATCTCATCAGTTTTCAGTTTCTTTGATGCCCGGACGGTTAGTTCATCTTGCCCCTGCAGGCGAAGAGTTTCCCATTCTATCTCTCCCCTGACATCTGGCTGGATTGGAACAATGAGCCATTGATATGTCTCAGGTATCCTGGCCTCAATGGCATCATCCATTGATTTCTTCTTCGTCTCTGCCTGGCGTTTCTGAAAATTATCCAGATTCAATTCTTCCTGATCATGGAGAATGCTACTCCATGCAAAATAATATCTGACCGCACTTTCCAGGTCAGAGAGTCTGGTCGCATCTGGAGCTAAAAATACCAATGTGTTTCGGTATGTTCGTGGACTTGACCCTCGGGACGACAAAATATTAGTTGCTTCCTCAATCGCAGGGCTATCATCTTCTCGTCCGGTGTGTGCATATTTTGGATGCAGGATTATGAGACGGGTGTCACGCTCATCCGGGACATCTTGTGAACGCGTACATACATGGACTTTTGAAAAATCCCCTCGTGTTCTCGCGTGTTTGTTCAGTCTCTGTTGAATCTCATCCCATACATCTTCAGGAGATTT
>NZ_DAONKG010000333.1:0-1722 GCF_035406105.1 Methanospirillum sp. | reverse complement strand
CGGGATACCAGATGAGGATAAAGAGAGAATTTTTGAGAGAGGATATGGAAAAAATACCGGTCTGGGTATGTTTTTTATCAGGGATATCCTGTCACTGACCGGAATTACGATATGTGAGACGGGCACTTTTGGGAAAGGTGCAAAATTTGAGATTTTCGTACCTGATTGCAATTTCAGGATACATGGGAATAAAGATAGCATAACCCATCCTGATACGCAGGAGAGATCACAATGTCAGCTTGCATCAGACACCTCACCGGACAACACTGGGATCAGGAATGAGAATCCCATAGCGGTTCGTCTTACGGAAGGTGGAGCGACACAGAATGTACCGTTCATCAATGAAAAGTTATACCCGTTTCTTTTTGAAAACGCCGGAGAAGCAATCTTTATTATAGATCTTGAAGGCCCGGAGCCAGGTAGAATTATCGACTGCAATCATGAAGCAGCCAGGATGAACGGATATACGGGTGCAGAACTTCGGAATATGAATATTTTTACCTTGGATCCATGGAAAAATGCAGAGATTCAGAAGAGGGTTTTTTATGCACAGGAGGGAGAATGGTTTAGCTATGAAGTCAACCATAAAAGGAAAGATGGGACGATTTATTCACTGGAGATTCGGGTAGGTACGATTCATATTGAGGGAAAAAAGTATGCCATCTCTTTCGAACGTGATATTAGTGAAAGAAAAAAGACCGAAAAAGTCCAGGAAATGATTCAGCATGAACTTAAAGAGCAAATCTCGCTATCTGAATCACGCTATCAGGCGCTTTATAATCTTTTAGGTGATTCCATTTTTATTGTTGATATGTCAGGCTATGTTCTTGATGCAAATGAAACAGCCTGTTCTCTTCTAGGCTATTCAAAAAATGAACTCATTGGAATGCATGTGAGCATGATCGATGATCCGGTCAATGCTCTAAATATACCTGAGCGGATAAAAAGGATGCTTCAGGAAGGATCGATTATTTTTGAGACCGAGCATCTTACCAAAAACGGGCATTCTATTCCTTTTGAAGTTCACAACAGGCCGATTGAGTACGAGGGAAAACCAGCGATTCTAAGTGTTGCACGTGATATCACCAAAAGAAAGGAGGCTCAGCGAGCTTTAAAAGAGAGTGAAGAGCGATTCAGACAATTTGCAGATGAGATATCTGATATTATCTACTTCATCTCACTCAAACCGGAAAAAATTCTCTATGTGAACCCAGCTTTTCAAAGGATACTGGGAATCCCGATCGAGTAGGTATCTGATAATCCCCGTCGTTTATTGAATTATATTCACCCGGACGACAAGGAGAGAGTTACAGCAGGAATTACCCGGTTGCTGAAAGGAAAGATTCCATACCTGGAGACAGAATACCGGGCTATGGACAGGGTAGGGCAGATAAAATGGTTCTATGATCGCTATTTTATTATAAAAACAGAACATGAAAGGCCATCGCAGCTGGGTATCATATCTGAAGAGATCACTGAACGGAAATTATTTGAAGAGAGACAGATAGCTGCCCTTCAGGAGAAAGAGACGCTCTTAAAGGAGATGCATCACCGGGTCCGAAATAATTTGCAGATTATTTCAAGCCTCATCTCACTGCAGGAGGACAGGATATCGGATCCCATGATAAAAGAGGTGCTGCATGAGCATTTAAACAGGATTCGATCCATCGCACTCGTACATGATCATCTCTACCAGAGAGAAAATCTGGAAAGGATCAGGTA
>NZ_DAONKG010000332.1:0-1735 GCF_035406105.1 Methanospirillum sp. | reverse complement strand
GCCGGACACGAACACCTTATCGTGACAATCTCAAATCCTGAAGATGCCCGGACGGTCAGGGAATATGATCCGGATGCCATCATCATTGCAGTGCATACCACCGGGTATACACCAGAGGATGCTCGACTGGTCAGGGCGTATGCTGATATCGTGACCGCGTGTGCATCCCGGACTGTACGGGAGATCTGCGGGCCGTGCGCTATTCTCCAGGCAGGCTCCACTGTACCGGTCTATGCCCTTACTCCCGGCGGAAAACACCTGATTCTTCTCCGAATGGCGGCGATAGACTACCCGCTTTATGTGACGCACGCCGACCTGCCGGTGACAGGTGAGAAAGGCCCAAATCCCCTGGTCTAAGGGTCACCTATTTATATCCGGAAAGGGATACTGAAGAGCTGATGAGATCAATTCAGACAGGAATGCTCATTGCATTGTGCATTTCTCTCTTTTCATGTCTTTCGATGGCGGTTCAGTTGCCAGAAGACATGGTTTATGTAACCGAAGAATACCCGCCATTTAATTATCTTGAAAACGGAGTCCCTTCCGGCCTTTCAGTAGAACTTATCAAAACAGCATGTGAGCGTGCCGGCATCCCGTTCAATGTGGGTGATATCAGGTTCATGGCATGGTCTGATGCATACCGGATGGCCCTTTCCCGAAACAACACCGGTCTGTTCTCCATGGCACGAACGCCGGAACGGGAACCACTCTTCAGATGGGCAGGCCCCCTCATGCAATGCCCCGTTGTTCTGTTTGCACAAAATACATCATTGAGGACCAGCCGGCCGGAGAACAGGGATCTGCGTGTGGTTGTCATTCGGGATGATATCGGGTTGTATGTTGCCAAAGAAGCAGGAATCGCCGAAAAGAATATATTTCAGGTGACAACTCCGGCCGAAGCAGTCCAGCGTCTTGTGGATGGAACATCTGATGTCTGGGTCTATGGCCAGTACCCGGGTGAGAGCCTGATTCAGACCATCGCAGAAGATCCTGAATCATTTTACATCCTTGATGATCTCGGCCGTTCAACCTACTATATCGCATTCAATCCGAACACCGATCAAAAGATCATCGATGCCATCCAGACCGGACTGGATGCTATGAAACAGGATCGGAGGGATGAGGGTAGTACTACCTATGAGAAGATCGTGGGAAAATATATCGGCCCAATCTGTGCAGATAAGTCACAGACCAGGCAGCAGATTACCGACCTTGTGAATCTTACCGCTGATGCCATCAGCCGTGATGCCACCGGGACGATTGCCGATATTCAGAACGGGCGGCATCCGTATAAAGACCGCAATGACCCCTCATTATATGTGTATGTCTATGATACCGGGGTGACCATGATCGCAAATGCTGCCCAGCCTGAACTTGCAGGGGTGAACTTTACCGGAAAGGTTGATGCAGCCGGGAAAAAATTCCGTGATGAGATTGTAACCGGTGCAATGAAACAGGGGACCGGTTTTGTGAAATATACCTATTCCAATCCGCTTGAGACCGGAATCTTTTATAAAGAAGCGTATTATACTCTGGTGACCGGAAGTGACAAAAAGCAGTATGTAGTCTGTGCAGGCCGGTACCTCTCCTGCGACGAGATATGACCTATTCCCGTTTCTTTTTTATATGAAAGAGTCGTGACTGCTCTTCCCGTTCAATCTCTTCACGCGATGAGGCTATGGTTGCAATCGATGTCTCCAGTGATGGAATAACCACGTTTTCAAGGGCTTTGACC
>NZ_DAONKG010000331.1:0-1740 GCF_035406105.1 Methanospirillum sp. | reverse complement strand
TATCCGGTTCCCATGCAGATCGGTGACTATCGCCCGTGCCGCCATTTTACCAAGTGTAGCCTGATTTTTTGATGATTCCAGGACCGCATAATAAAGCCATGGAATTATGATACAGGTAACCAGAAGAAATGTTGCAACCTGACCTGGAAGGACAGACGTAACCAGGACTCCATCCATAGTTCTGACTTCTTCATGCCGGAGCATCATAAGAAGCATTCTCCACCCTTCGGTCAGTCCAAGGTAGTATGCTGCAAAGCCTGCAATGAGTGTTACAATGACGGCATCAATGATCCCGGCAATGATCCTTCTCCCAAACCCGGCATAGTATCTCTTATCGTCATGAAAAGATTCGTTCTGATTAATATCTGACACAATACAATATATCTCGTACAGAGCAAAGAACCTGTCGAAAAAAGTATCGGTTCGTTATCGGGAACATTTAGATTTTGGTCGGTTCACTAAAGAACATGACCACTCCGGATGAATTATTGGATTGAAGAGAATCCGTATTCTTTTTCCCCTCCTTCAGCCATGGCTTTGTCTGCATGAGTTCATCATGTAATGCCTCAAGTTCAGGGTCCACTTCAAGAGTGGCAAAGGAATCGTCAACATGACATGCAGGACAATAACTCTTAGTCTGAACTGATGAATCACTGGATGAGGCGGTTCCGGTTGTACTGTTTCCGGATAATGCATCTGAATACTTACTCAGGTGACCATGCACCATCTCCCACCAGCAACAATACATCGCTGCAGATATCGGGTTGTTTGGATCGTACTCAAACTGCCAGTATCCATTCCAGTTTGGAGTATCAGGAGAGACATGGGGTATTGACCAGGCAGCAGAGACCGGGGTGCACATGAAAATGGCCGTAACCATGAGTATTGAAATGAATAAGAATCCCTTCATAATTATCAATCATCCTGTAAACCAATAAAACTATCAATCCCTTCGGATACTAAACTGTGCATAGCCCACATAGTCTTTCTCCTGAACCTGAACCGAGCGTACCCGGATAAAACCCTGTTGTGCTGATGAGATATTCCGGATAAAGGCGTCAAGTATGTCTGGTTTTCCCTCGGCATCTATCTCAACCGTACCATCTGGGAGATTTCTGACCCATCCGGTAATTCCCATCTCTTTTGCAATGTCCTGAACATAATACCGAAAGCCAACTCCCTGAACCGTCCCTGACACGATCATGGATACCCGTTTCATAAAGAGAACATATAGTATCAATTCCTTGAAATATTATTTTGCCAGAGCATTCATCTTATATGCCGGATAACACGGTACCATACTAAGGAGCGGTTATCGGTCTGCGTCGTATGGTAAAAGTCCTTCTTGTCCAGGATAGGGGAACGGAAGCATCTTCTATACAGTCCCGGCTATCTGATACTCTTCAGGTTGAATTATGGCTTGTCAGATCGATTACTGAAGGTGAGGAGAAATTTCAGGCTGTACATCCTGATATTATATTACTTCCGCTCACCGGGGGTGAACAGGAATATGGGAGTATTGTCAGCTGGCAGCGACGATGTGCCGTGCAGGGCCTTCATCCGGGTTTTCTCATTTACACAATACACAACGACGAACTGATTTTATTTGATATCTCGCAGGGTAGTTTTTCAATTGCACTTGAGCAGTCAGATGCGTCACATCAGATGATTGCAACACTTCGTCAGGTGTCAGGCCGGTCAAAAGTTGAACGATCCCTTCGTGAGGATTATGATCATCAT
>NZ_DAONKG010000330.1:0-1743 GCF_035406105.1 Methanospirillum sp. | reverse complement strand
CTCCTGGGCAATAAAAGACCCCATGGAGGTGCCATAGATGTGCATATTGTCATACCCAAGGGCTGCGATCAGATCTGCTGCATCTTTGGCATAGAGAACCATCGTTGGGGTTTCATTCCCAACACTGCTCTGTCCCATTCCCCGGTGGTCATAGAGAAATACATGATAGTGAGAGGCAAATAGTGCCAGTGCGGTTTCATTGACCTGATCCATGGTTGCGCCAAGTCCGACGATGACAAGAAGTGGCTCCCCGCCCCCGAATTCACGATATGCAAGCCTGACTCCGTTCACATCGGCATATTGCACCGGAGTATCACGAATTGATAATGGGATCACCGGGTGATCTGATGGTTCTTTCTGGATGGCTGATGAGGCTGGAGCGGTGCATCCGGCTCCAAAACACAGGGCAATGAGCATCGCCACAACGAGTCTGTGCTGGCAGAGTATGTTCATGTATTTCTCAATATGCGATAAAAGAATTTAAAAATCCCCCAGCAATACTACCTTAGTGGTCGGTTCATTGATATGCCCCTCTTCTACCAGAAGGATCTCCGGAAAGGATCCGTCATTTGCCTTGATGATGTCTCACTCTCCCAGTCATTTCAGGCGACACTCAAATGAGTCATCACGGTGTTTCGAAAACCGTTCATCTACCGGACCCTTGACAAGGACCGGAACAGCCTGACAAAAGTGATCCCTGAACGGTGCCTGTGATGGATTGCAAAAAAGGAAGAAATCGGGGACGATAAGGTCTGGAACCGGATGCTCACCGTCTGGATTGATGATAGTGTGGTGCTCAGATGACAAAGATGACCAGTTCCGAACAGATGCTGGTTGATACCATCCGTGCCTCCGGAAAAACAGAGTTCACTGTGAAAGAACTACAAAAGGAGTCTGTGGTCCTGACCAGGCAGATAATAGGGATGATCCGGGTCTGACCAGAGAAGAAGGCTGCGTTGTTGATGGTAAGAGATAAGGAGTGAGGGATGGCAAGTATAGGGCCTACCATAGCGTCTTGTAATAGTGGCAATCAAAAGATGATTACTCCAGGGATTGGGCTCTAATTTCTCTTCCGACATATCAAAAATACCCGAAAGTTTAGCCATTTATCATTATCTGGTAACTCAACGGGTAGAGAGAAACTGATTACTATATACGAAGATAATTACGTATAGAAATGAAGGCAGATATTCAATAAATTTTTGATGAGTCCGTAAATATAACCGGCGTGATTATCCCTATTTCTTTATTGGAATCAATGGAACGTCTGGATATGAAAAGTAACTTTAGGAAAAACGTAAAAAAATCGAATCGCCATTTGGAATATTGAAAGATTTTCCAATATTCGACGATATTGATGAATATTTTAATATAACGCGTAAGTGGCCGTAGAAAGGATATAAGAGTAATCGATACAAGTGTCCTTATTGATGAGTAATCATTCCATTTCATTTCAGAATCTATAAATATTGAATTACTTCATATTATCGTTACATAGGAGTGTTTTATCTTATGAAATACGGAATATTGTGTTGTGTTATCGCATTTTTTATGTTCATTCCAATTGGAGTCGGAGCAGTACATGAAGACATGGACTGGAACGGTACCTGGCTTTCAGAGAATTTTGAACTTACAATAATCCAGGCTGAAGACGGTAATGTTACCGGTTCATACCGCCCATACAACCCGATGTCGGGCGATCCGGGAACTATTCAGGGGACCATTGAGTCGGATGGGAATGTT
>NZ_DAONKG010000329.1:0-1758 GCF_035406105.1 Methanospirillum sp. | reverse complement strand
CCGTGCAGGAGATCATCGGCCAGGGCATCCTGGAGAGGCTGAACGGGGATCTGCAACTTGCACGGGAGGTGACCCTGCTTGATGAACTTATGCGTCGGATCGGAAAAGATGAACCGGTCGCATATGGAATGGAAGCGGTAAAGGATGCAACCAATTGCGGAGCAGTCCAGACGCTCATGGTTGTTGACAGGCTTTTGCGAAATCCTGATGCCGCCTCTCTTATCACAAGGGCAGAAGAGATGCGTTCAGAGGTTGTCATTTTTTCATCGCGGTTTGAGCCTGGTGAACGGCTTATTGGTCTTGGTGGTATTGCCGCAATTCTTCGGTATGCGATAGGATAACTCCCTTTGAAAACGTATGATGTGAGTGAAGATCCGCGTCTTTCTTTTTGTTCTGGGGGCAGCATCCTGTTATAATAAACCGGTTGATGTTTAAACGGTGATCTCTAATATGTATTATGCATAATCTGGTGACCGGGATAAAAGACCAGGATCGCTGGGTAGTATTCATCATATCAATCACCGTGCTAATTTTTTTCACATCCTGGTTTGCGATATCTCATAATATTCATACAGTCATATCCCACCTGTTTTATATCCCAGTCATACTGGCATGCTGGCGGTTTCCAAAAATAGGAATTTTCTTTACACTGGGCATTGTGTCCGGATATATCACCCTTGAGTACTTCAGTTCAGATTCTCTGATAATGGACCTTGATGTTATCATCAGGTGCCTGATTATCATTTTCATCGGACTCGTGGTTGCCCTCCTTTCACTCAATCTGCATACACGGGAACAGCGGTATCGTCGACTTCTCTCGGCCATTGATACCGGGGTCCTGGTTATCAACCGCTCAGGGACGATACGATATGCAAATCCATATGCTATACGTGTCCTGGATCGCAAGGCGGCCTCCCTGAACGGATCATCTCTTCTGGATTTTGCTGGTTCAGATTCAAATCTTACTGCTTTTTTTGATGAATGTATAAAAAATGGACATATTGACACAACCCGTGAGATAGTTCTCAAGAGAAAGGATGGATTTCCGGTTCCGGTCCTTATAACCGGCTATTTACAGAAGGAAGAGGATTTGATCATTACCCTGACCGATCTCTCCGAAGAAAAGTGGATGGCCCATGAACTGGCCACCGGCCGGATGGTTATGACCACCCTGATGAATGCGATCCCCGAAGGCATTTTTCTTTCTGATATAAGAGGAACCATCATCGAGGTGAATGATTCCTGCAGGAGTCTGACCGGATGGACGAAGGGTTCCTCTCTCTCATCAGATAATGGTGGACTGATCTCCAAAAACGCTGGAGAGCAGATAAGACAGGCTCTCTCTCTGACAGCCCATGAAAAGCAGTCTAAAACGCTGCATCTTGATGTGGCAGCAGAAAATGAAGAGCGGCATTATGAGATCATTCTCACGCCAATACCTGATGATACCAACACCATTACCCGAATTGCAGGAGTCATCCATGATAGTACTACCCGTGAGAACTACCTGAAGCAGATCAGGGAGAGTGAAGCATATCTTCGGAATATTCTGGATGGCCTGCCTCTGGCAACCCTTGTTATCGGACCGGATCATAAGGTTCTCTCGGTAAACCAGGCACTTGCCATGCTTTTTGAACAGGAAGTCAATGACCTTGTGGGGACGTCCCGGCACGGCCACCTTCTCTATCCTGCCGGTGAGCGCCCGATGCTGTGTGATCTCATGGTCGAAGATGAGGTTGACGTACTGCTTGATCAGTG
>NZ_DAONKG010000328.1:0-1799 GCF_035406105.1 Methanospirillum sp. | reverse complement strand
CATGAATTATCCAAATAGGGAATTCATGAGTAACCGGGTCCACTATTTAAAATTTAGACACATCTGACGAATGTAAGAGGGTTTAAAGACCGGAGCACTGATTATCATGGCATTCTCCATTATAACCCCGAAATGAATCAGATTCTCCTGGAGAGGAATTTCAATACCCCCCGAAAACACGGATCATAATAAAAGAATTTTTCGATAAACCATTCAATCCTCTCCTATGAAGACAATTTCATAATGAAATACGTATATCCATACTCTTTAGAATACTTACGAAAGATATCCATCTCTATCTCCAGCCCCTGAATAATACCGAGTGCATCCTGATTCCCGGCATATTTCTCCCTGAGCACATGCAAACGTGCAGCCAGCGGATTATAAAAATACGTATACCAGCCGGTATCCGGAAGACGGAACGACCCGATGAGTGAATACCCCTCTGCACGGATCATCTCTTCTCCGCGTGAAACAGTCGGCATATCCGGAGAAATTTCCTGAAAGAATTTATTACATTCATCCGATGGGGAATTGGTAAACCATGTACAGTCGGAGATCATCATATATCCATCAGGTTTAAGGAATTTTTTCCATTTTCTAAGAGCCGTGCCGATTCCAATAATAAATGCCGATCCCTCTGCCCAGATAATATCAAAGGATTTCTCATCAAACGGAAGGTCATCCATTGATGCCTGTCTTGTTGTAATCCGTTTGTCCAATCCTGCCGCCTTTGCACGACTCATCAGTTCATTCAGAAACGGCTGATACACATCAGACGCAGTAATCTGACAGTCCGGACTGATCCGGGCAAGGGCGATATCCTGCATACCAGACCCGCATCCGATATCAAGAATCCTCCCCCGTCTGGCATCAGGAGGAAGATGGGAAAAGGCAAATGCCGTTGCTTCATCAAGACCCGGACCCTGCCGCGGCAGTTCTTCAAACATTGAACAGATAAGCGTTACATCCATGATAAAACGCATTGGAACAGAGTTTTCAAATCCTTTCCGGTGTATTCGGAATAAAACCAGGAACAGGTACAAACAGGAATACGGAATCAGGCGATGATGCAAAAAAATAATGCAGATCAGAGGGTTGCGTGAATAATTCTCTATCCCACCATACGATCAATTCTACAGGTGAACTCATACCTTCACATGACAAATGAACCTTATTTTCTCACCAAAATTGAATTATGCAGCAAATTAGAGTATTTGAAACAAAAAACGGGAACGCCGTATGAACGGATATCATACTTACATCAGAGCCGGTTTATACCCCTTCATCTGCCATCCCATCACAAAATATGCCCTGATCATTCCACAGCCACTCGCATGCAAGAATTGCAGGCACAAACATAGGTTTATACCGGATACGGACACGGAACCGCTTCTTCGTCCTGTCGCGTATAGCCTTCTTCCCATGAACCCGCTGATGACAGGAATGACAGAGAACGCGAAGATTGGCCGCTGTTGAATCTCCACCCTTGGAGAGCGGGATGATATGATGAACCGAGAGATCGTGGGTATCTCCGCATATCTGGCACCGATATCCATCCCGTGCCAGAATCTGACGACGAATCACATTCCAGTACTGCGGTCGTCTCCCCCTGATGGTTGCATGCTCCTGCTCAACCCAGGAATAGAAAAGATCTCTACATCGGGGAGAGCAACACGAATCGAAGAAATGGTCGGGATCAAGAGGAGTCTCACACCAGCGACAAAGGCCGGTGTGCCCCAGGATTATCTCACCGGATTGTTGCATCCAAACTGTAAATCTGCATGCCAGAATATAGA
>NZ_DAONKG010000327.1:0-1802 GCF_035406105.1 Methanospirillum sp. | reverse complement strand
GACCATATTCTTTTTTTTCGGATGCAAAGAGGAATTGCCCCTGAAAGAGCATAGAGGAGTACTATGAGAAGATATAATTCTGACATAAAGCCACATTCGAGGGGTTGATACAGCCTATTGATATAAGAATAAATTCAGGACGATACGAGTGATCGAACCGGATTTACAGATTAGAGGAAAATATAGCATAAAGGTTTCCGGTATCTGATTGTTCAGGACAATTGGTGATAAAAAAAGGTTTTATATAATTATATGAAATTATTAAGGGCATGAAAAAATTAATTATCTCGGGTCCACGGACATGCCGGAAATTTTCGGCGGTTTCTAACGAAATCGCGAAATATATTAAAGAATTAAATGGTGTCGATGAGATTATAACTGGTGGATCTACCGGTGTTGACCTCATTGCACGTGAGTATGCTTTCCAGAATAATATCGCATACAAAGAGTTTGAGCCGAATTGGCAGGATGATTTGAATGCTGCAGGTATGGTCCGTGACGCGCGAATGGCAGAGTATGGTACACACCTATTAGTCCTGTCAAATGGAGCATCCAAAGAATCTAAAAACCTGATTGCAGAAGCAAAAAAGAACAATCTTACTATCAAGACCGTTGGATACGCTGAAGAGATAATCATCGGATCAAAGCAGCCGGCAGTACATCCGACTGCCATCTGATTTTTTTATATCACATATTTATATAAAAAGCAGGGGGAAACCTGCCCTGATTCATTCATCTACTCCGTCTTTATTGGTTTTCCAGGATCGATAATTTCCAGCTGAGCTGTAGACATCCGGTAGTAAAGCCCGACAATCCGAAGCGTTCCTGCATCTTCTGCTTCCTTCACCACACGATAGGTCCGAAGATTTGCAAGCTGCAGTCTGACATTCTCAATCTCAAGTTCTGACTGCCATTTTCGTGCTTCCTCTGGATCCGATGGTCTCTCACCCGTACTCTCAACAACATCAAGAGCGGTGTGGGCATGTCTGAGCCATCCTGGAATCAGGGTGTCATCACCACTCTTCTTACTGGCAAGCGCTTTCATGGCACCACACTCTTCATGACCGCACACAACCAGTGTATTTACTTTCAGATGACGAATCCCATATTCAAGAAAAGTTCCCACATTCCAGTCACCTGGTGGGACAATATTACCAATGTTGCGATGAACAAAGATCTCACCAGGCTTTGCATGACAGGTTATTTCAGGGGCGACCCGTGAATCACAACACCCGATCATCATAACGTGAGGGTTTTGTCCCTTTAAAAGCGCCTTATAATATTCAATATTCTCTGCATACTCATTTTCAACGAAGGTCCGATTACCTTCCATTAACTTTTCAATACCCATGTGTGATCTCCCAGGGTCCTTACTGACATAAGGATTAAAGATCGTAAACTGAAGAGCCAATATATATTGCGATTTGATGTTCCACCAGTATCGAAACCGAAAGATTAAAAAGGGTTATTACCTGAATAAACCTCATGGAGGAAGCAACCCTGCAGGCAGTGAAACGGGCAATGCCCGGTCACGGTAGAGCCCGCATTCATGAAAAACTCCTTTCATTCCTTTCAATAGAGGATCAGTCAGAGGTGGAAGTGAGCACAGATGCAGGGGCAACCCTTACTCTGACCGTTTTCGCTGATGAACTGGTTGATGAAGGGACAATCCGGATAAGTGGTGAGGATCTCAAAAAACTCAATATTCCAGATGGCGGGGTCGTGCATGTAAAAAGAAAGATCCCGTTTGAGGAACAGATCCGCATGGCTGCTGAATCAGCTGCCGGACAGATGAAGGAGGG
>NZ_DAONKG010000326.1:0-1836 GCF_035406105.1 Methanospirillum sp. | reverse complement strand
AAAGCAAAAATAAAAAAGGGAATGCCAAACTGGTTGAGCATAAATATGATATCAAATGACCAGGACGAATGAAGCGGTTCATCAAGATCCCGTTCAGCATCATACTGCGTACTTGCGGCAAAATAGGGGAGAGCGAAGGGTGTAAGAACGATGATGATCAGGCATAGTGAGATAAGTATCTGTATTATTGATTCTTTTGCCATCAATCGCTTTCTGACATCTGAATTCAGGATCACATATCCAAGAAAAAACAAAGTCCCGATAATGATTGTAAAAATCCCAACATACCAACTGGACAAGGCAGAGAGGATAAAAAAAACTGAAGCGGCTCCAATATCCCGATATCTCGATGAATAAAAATATTTATCAAGAAATAACAGCATAAAAGGTATCCATTGCATGGCCAACAGGTGTAACTGTATTGTCATCCGGTATCCATAAAATGCAAAGAAAATACCTGCTATAAATGCTGCATATCGGTTGTGAGTATACCGGTATGTGAGGAGATACATCCCAAAACCGCATAGGACAAAGGTCAGAAGTCGCACGAAATTATGAGTAAACACCGGATCCTGTGTTATTGCATAGATGGGTATGGAGAATATCGTCCACCCCAGGAGATGTTCAGATAATGCCAGTGAATATTCGTTTGCCGGATAGAAGATATTCGCATGAAAGAGATGGGTTGGGTCTTTAAGTACCTGCGTTGTTGTCCACGCAATATTCCAACAGGTATATGCCTCATCTCCCCCTCCAATAGTGTCACTCACATGCAATATCATAGGATATGTTAACACGGCAGTCAGAATTGCATACAGAAGAATGACAATACAATATTCGCGAATGAGAGCCATATTAAAATGCAATTATATCACAGTACAAGAGTTGGTGTCCGGACCAATAAAAGTGGTGATTTGGTAATGGCTCATTTATTGCACGTATTGTGGAGATAAGTGAGTGATATAACTTCAGCTGTCACACACATCTTCCCGTAATATGGCCCTAAGATCATCCCTGAATTCGTCCCGCTGTAATGCCAGTTCAAAAAATGCCTTCATCCATCCAAGTTTATCACCGATATCATATCGTCTGCAGTGTGTTATGAGACCAATTGATCCTGATAACTTCCGGATGGCATCTGTCAGTTGTATCTCTCCACCTTTTCCCGGTTTTGTCTGCTTAAGATGGGTGAATATCTCCGGCGTAAAGAGATAGCATCCGATTGCCCCAAGGTTAGACGGGGCTTCCTGAATAGCGGGTTTCTCAATGATATTTTCAATTGTATAATGATTCTTTTCTATCTCTGTTCCATCAATAATTCCATAATCGGGAATTTTATATTCCGGGACCGGTTCAATAGCAATAACTGACTTTTGATATTTTCGAAATGCCTGAATCATCTGTTGGGTGCAGGTCGGTTCACCGTCAGGTGCAATCGTAATGGTGTTCCCGAGCAGGACCACAAACGGTTCGTCATTACAGTGTTTTTCAGTAAGAAGTATGGCATCACCAAGTCCTTTTGGCTCACGCTGCCTGATGTAATGGATATTCGGGATCTCGCTCATATCGATATAGGTATGTGAGCCAGATCCCGGATGAGATGATAATTTATCCTCAAGTTCTATGCACCGGTCAAAATGATCCTCAATTGCCCGTTTGTTTCTCCCGGTGATGATAATTATATCATCAATCCCTGACGCAACCGCCTCTTCAACCACATACTGAATAACCGGCTTGTCTACAACCGGGAGCATCTCTTTTGGCTGTGCTTTTGTGATCGGAAGAAACCTGGTTCCAAGACCCGCTGCCGGGATGACAACTTTTCTGACCACATCG
>NZ_DAONKG010000325.1:0-1837 GCF_035406105.1 Methanospirillum sp. | reverse complement strand
CCTCTTTTTTCAGATTATCAAATCCATTGTATCGGTTTTGGATAAAATCCTTATTTTCCGGCCATTCAGATATACAAATCAGTAATGCCATGCAAAAAAAACAGAAACCCGTGTGAAGCCAGTGATCCCGCCTGGCGGGGACATCATTATGTGATAAAAGAGCTGGGATCTGGAAATGTCAGGGTTTGCTTCAGACCAGATCCTGATCGCAGATCCAAAATGTTGACAAGATACATATCTTCTCTGCTTAGAGTTCTGATGCGATTTTTTCTATCATGGTCCTGATATCAAGCCAGACAACAAGCCCGCTTTTATCCTTCTCTCCGGTCGTTTTTGTCTTTTTCCGGATCACTCCAAGAATATCGCGGTGAGTCTTCTGTGATGAGGTGTTCTCCTTGTCAATATCTTCATTCCCATAGGTAGTAACCGAGAAGACATCATCAACCAGAATGCCGATGGGTTTTTCGGTTATTGAACGATCCAGCACTATGATACGGGACTTTTTCTTTCCAGACGATTCGGTGGTAATATGCATGAGATCTTTTAAATCGATGATGGTCGTTATCATACCCCGAAGGTCGATGATTCCTTTCAGATAGGGGGGAGTATTCGGAAGGGGTGTCACTTCAGTCTGAGTTATCACCTCCCTCGTATCGAAGAGATCGATTGCAAACAGTTCGTTGCCAAGGATAAATTCTACGACCTGGATGGTCCCGGCCCCTTTTGTCCTGATCCGTGACGTCGCCTGAACGGGAGCCTGTATTGCCGGTCCTTCTTCATTTAAGGCTGCCTGGGCTTCAACACTATAGGTTGCCATGATATGTCCTCTGCTGATACTTGATTTGTACATTCATAAACTTACCCCTATCGGTTGATAAAAGCCAAACCTATCCCTGGAGGAAGATTGTAAAAAAGAGTGTTTGACAGGGTATAGAAATTGAGAACAGTAACTTCCTTATTATCAGAGCGCTAAAACCTCATCAGGTGCCATCCATCCTCTGTACCACTACGAAGTCTTCCTGAAAGTGTATGTATAGGAATATCGCTCTATCAGACTCTGTAAAGAAATTAGTTCACGAAAACGGAGAGATTGCAATCCAGATAAAACCACTCCTGATATCATGAATCACGCTGACCGGATATCATCCGACAATCTGAACATACTCCTTGTTGATGACGAAGAGATCGTCCTCAATGCTACCCGTGAGTATCTGACCAGATATTACTCTTTTCAGGTGGATATTGCAGAATCAGTCGAGCAGGCACTTGATAAAATTTCAGCCGGCACATATGATGTTATCATTGCCGATTATGAGATGGAGAAGATGAGTGGTCTGGACCTCCTGTCAGCCATCAGACAAAGGGGAGACCAGACCCCCTTTATTGTGTTTACCGGAAAGGGAAGAGAAGAAGTAGTAATTGCATCCTTTGAACTGGGCGCTGATGGTTATGTTCAGAAAGGGGGCGAAATACGAGCGCAGTTTGCTGAACTGGCCCAGAAGGTCAGAACTGTTGTTCAAGGAAAGCGGGCTGCTTCAGCACTCCGGGATCAGAACGAGCGGTACCGGATCCTCTTTGAAACGATGGAGCAGGGAGTGATATATCAGGATCATGAGGGGAGAGTGATTGAGGCAAACCCGGCAGCAGCAGCTATCCTGAACATTCCCCTTCATGAATTAATGGGGAGTATTCTGCATGATGGCAGATTGCAATTCTTCACTGAACAGAAGACCAGGCTGGTGCCGGATGAACAGCCATTCCTCCAGACATTGTATACCGGAAAGAGTCAATCCACGATCCTTGGCATAACACATCCGCCGGGAGATGATGTCACATG
>NZ_DAONKG010000324.1:0-1845 GCF_035406105.1 Methanospirillum sp. | reverse complement strand
ATCGGTTGCGATGGTTGTGATGCTCCTCCTTTCGGTAAACCTTACCCTGGAGTTAAAACCAGAGCCGACCCCTCTCCACAAACCCCAGAATATCTTTCTCATTCCTGGAGTCAATGAGTTTGTGCCTTCCACTTTTGCTGTCTGGTTTGCATTCATTCTGACACTGGTGGTTCATGAGTTTGGTCATGCAATCCTCTGCCGGGTTGAGAATATAGCAGTAAAGAGCATGGGAGTGTTGTTTTTGATCATTCCCATCGGTGCTTTTGTTGAACCAGATGATGATGAGGTGAAAAAAGCATCACCCTGGCCACGGATGCGGATGTTCGGGGCGGGTATCATGAACAACATCCTCATAGGTCTTATCAGTTTTGGACTGATGGTCAGTCTGATCGGAATGGCTGTTCCGACACAGGAACCGATTGTCGTAGGCCTGTACAAGAATTATTCTGCTGCACAGGCGGATGTGCCGACCCCTTCGATCATCAGGACTATCAATGGAGAGCCTGTGCAGACCTCACAGGATGTCTCCAATATTCTAAATACCACCCGCCCGGGTGATACCGTTATTGTCGGATTTGATCATAACGGAGAAGTAAAAGATTATTCACTGAATGTTTCATCATGGCCTGAAGCTTTGGGAACTCATGAATCCGGGTTTATGGGTGTCTTTTATTACAATGGTCAGGGAATCATTGATACCGTAAAAACCATGTTCTCACCGGTCGGAATATTCATGCTTCTTTCTGTACCGTTCAATCCAACTATGGAAGGTCAGTACCTTCGGATTCTTGGATTTGATGTATCGGATACTGAATACTACAAAGTCCCGTTCCCAGGATACTGGGAACTTATTCACCTCTTGTTCTGGAGTGGATTTATTAATCTTGCTGCCGGACTTTTCAACGCTCTTCCGATGATCCCCCTGGATGGAGGATTCATCTTTAAAGAGGGGACTGAACGGATACTCAGTCGTCGGGGCCTTGCACGGTATACTGATCATATTGTTGGTCTTGTCAGCACCGGTATGGTCATTCTCATGGTTGCAATTTTTACGCTTCCGTACCTGTTCCACCTGTAATCTGAAGTGTCGGGAAAATAATCTCCTTTTTTTCTGGATAGGTATAAGAAAGTATATGCAGTACCGATCGTGAACATGTACGAGATAGATATGCGTTTTCTCTATCTGGGTATGGTATGTATTCTTGGAATGGTCTCTCTCTTTTCCGGTTGGGCGCTTGCTGCATCATCTGCCGGGTCCAACCCGGGATTTGGATCTCTTCCAACTTCTTTTGAGTGGGAGGGTGATAAGATCCTGAACGGGGATGATGCCACTAGTCTTTTTGATGAGCCCTCATCAGGGAACCTGGACAATATGGCAGGAGCCGGGATGGTCATGTATTCAACGAGTGGTCTTCCCAATAATACGACTGCGATAAACCGGACGGTGAACAATACCACAACGTCAGTATCCGGAACACTTGATCCTCTCTCCGGCTATGCCTCGGTCGGTGATATTATCAGGGCACAGGACTGGAAAGCACTTCAGCGGTATACAGCCAGCATAAATGCAACATCTGAAATACCTGACTCCTCGTTATCTCTTGAGAACAGAAACAATAACTGGAATACATTAATCAAGGATCCGGAGCCCGTTATCATATCCTGCGGTCCCTGCTAATTTTATTCAATTCCTGCTAATTTATTCAATTTTTTCCGGCCGGTAATATACCAGACATGCGGCTATGATATCATGCAATCCCTGTGAATGACGGGTATATGCAATTGCGAAAATCCCTGAGAAAAAGAGGAGTATTGATATGAATTTTGAAAAATGCCTGAGAGATG
>NZ_DAONKG010000323.1:0-1849 GCF_035406105.1 Methanospirillum sp. | reverse complement strand
CGTTGTTGAGTCCGCGGTCAATACGACTCCTGCCCTAAGTGTTGCACCCACTTCAGTTCCCGTTGTTGAGTCTGCGGTCAATACAAGTCCTGCCCCAAGTGTTGCACCCACTTCAGTTCCCGTCGTTGAGTCTGCGGTCAATACCACTCCCGTTCCGACTCCAACTACTGTCGTTACGGTATCAGCCGAGCCTACACCTGAACCAACATCGGTTCCATCAGAAGTGATGGTAAATGATACCACAAATATAACCAATGCCAGTGAACTGGTTGACGGACTGCCTGAGCCGTCACCGACCACTCAAAAGCCTGAAGATAACCGCATGCTCTATTCCGGTGTCCTTGCCCTTACTGAAGGGACCGTCAATGTTACTGTAAGCTCAGGAATTGACTATGAAATCCCGGTTAATACACCACTTGGTGTTCTACACATGCTTTTGAAAGATTCGAAGATCACGAATTTGTGTATTGATGATAGGGGAATGCATAAGGGTGGTATTTTAATTCTGGAAGGAATAAATGAATATTTCAATACGGCAACCAAAATTTGGTTTGTCAGGGTGAATGGTACACTTCTGGAGGATTATGCAAATCCAAAAACAGACGGGTTGAATAAGTTCCTCCTTATGGCCGGGGATACGGTCTCATATTATTATGGGGATCCTTCCGGATCATTACAGGATGCAGAAGCGATGATAGTGGTAACCTTAGGGTAATTCACTCTTGCATAATGATGCACATTTACATATCTAATTTACCTGGGTTGGAGTTCCATAGTCATCCCATTTATGGTTAATTTCTTCCTGTGCTGGCGCTCCATCACGATTTCCCCTGGTTTGGGATGCCAGTGATGAGGTGGTTGTTCCAGAACCTGGTTCACTGAGCACTATATATGAGATAATTATCTCTTTTGGTGTGCATACAGGTACCATACCCCCCCGGTATCAATACAGGGATTGATTCTTCTTCTCATGTTATTGGCGTTTCACATTTTAACCAGGTGACGGTATGAACAACATACTGCTCCGCCTCGATGCCACACATTCTATCAGGACCCCCCATCTTCTTTTCGTTATTCACATCACGATCTTTATTATCAGACCAAAGCGATATTGGTGTATGACTGAATGGGTATGCACAAAATGCGGGTACCTCTATGATGAACGATTCGGAGATCCGGAACATGGAGTTATTGCAGGAACTCCTTTTGAAAAAATTCCTAATACATGGGTCTGCCCCCGGTGTAAAGCAACAAAAGTATTTTTCGCCAAAAAGAGAAAATAGATATCTCATATCTTTTGGCAGTTTCTTCATGTGATCAGGTTATCAATGATGTGATCCAGATGATATTGTCAGGTCACGTTCTTAACAGAAGAACACCAATTAAATCATTCAGGAATGCCAGTGTCAGATGAGAACCGAAAACCTGGACGCATCCCTCATATCAGATTTTCGTTTCCAGTTTTGGTTATGATTATTCTGACCACAATTTTTATTGTTCTCATAGTTCTGATGTCCTATATTACCTTTCAGCAGACGACCCAGCACCTCTCCGATACCTGGGATAATGAGGTCCGCCATAATGAGCATCATCTCAGGAGTTCTCTTCAGTTAATTAACCAGGGATTGCTGCTTTTTGATCATACCTTTGATGCATCCATGAAGAAGCAGTTTGCAGTATTTCTGGATGCCTATAATCAGTCGGACGGGAATCTGTCCAATATTAATCTTTCAGAAATAAAAAGCAGATTTAGTCCTGATGTTATTGATATCGCGGATCTCTATATTATCAATGAGACTGGTATCGTGGTAGATGCAACATATGCGGGAGATATCGGTCTTGATTTTAA
>NZ_DAONKG010000322.1:0-1895 GCF_035406105.1 Methanospirillum sp. | reverse complement strand
GGCTGCCGGTTGTGACCATGTACAGGGTTTTTTTCTCCCTTCTGCGGTGACTCCGTCTCAGGATGCTGATGATGTCACCCTGCTTGCAGAGTTTCTTCAGATTCCGGTGCTGACCATACCTATCGATCCCTTCATCGACCAGTACCGCATGATGCCTGGCTTTACCGAGACGTCGTACCTGGTAGGAAACCTCATGGCACGGATCAGGATGACCATCCTGTACTATTATGCAAACCAGATGAACCGGCTGGTGTGCGGGACCTCAAATTATACCGAGTATGTGCTTGGGTATTGCACGAAATTTGGTGATAATGCAGCAGATGTCCAACCTATCATCCATCTGCAAAAGAGTGAGGTTTGGAGCATTGCAGAGCATCTTGGTATCCCGCACCGGCTTATTGAGAAGACTCCCTCAGCCGGACTCTGGCACAACCAGACTGATGAGAATGAACTGGGGATGAAATATGACGTCATTGATGCGGCAATCTCGCATCTCGAGGAGCAGGGCTGGGAACCCAGGACTTTGGAAGAGGAGTGGGTTGTGGAAAAAATGCAACGTGCGGGCCACAAACAACGACCTGCACCTCAGGTGAACAGGTAGAGTTTTTTATACTCGTTCACAAATGAGCCAGGGGCATTTAAAAATGCCAGGCTTTTCTCATCACCGATGCAGGCATATAATGTCTTCCTTGGGAATGGTGCGGGGAGTGGTGTTCCATTACAGATCACCTCCCGAACGGGGGCAATGGTATCTGGATAGCGGGCATTTTTCACGATCCTTCCATCTGCAAAGACATAATATGCTGCTCCCCGCATGTTCTCAAACGGAAGATACTCACTGGTAAAGGCAGATGAGACAAGATTTGCCATAAGCAGGGTGTCTGGTGACGGGTTGATGGTCACATGTCCGTATCCGGGAGGAATAAGGACAAGATCTCCTTTTCGTGCCCTGACAAGGATGATATCCGAGAGATCCTTTTTCTGGAGCAGATAGAGTGCCTCCCCTTCAAGCACTTCGTAGATCTCCGGATATGCATAGCCATCCGGAGCCGACTGATGATAATGACCCTTCGTTTTTATCCACTCCCCACAGATGATCCTCCCCGGAATTTTCGTGATATCATATCTGATCTTATGATCAAGCAGCCATCTCCGGTCATCTTCAGTCTGTGAAAGACCACGAAACATCTCATATGCGGGACCTTCGCATCTGCAGTCAGGATCTGCCATCACGGGGATTAATTCACGCAAGTCCCTGATATCGGGGTGCGTCAGTGGGATCGTCTGCATGTCAGTTCATCTTCTCCTCTTCTACTAAAGCCTTACGCATTTTCATGCGTCTCATAAATCTGATACAAATTTCATGGTTGAAATGTCGCAAAGTCCCTTCATCGCCTGCATGTGAACGGGTATCCCCTCCTCCCTGAGAGCGGCCACCCAGTTTGTGCCTCCAAGGGCTGCAAGACCCATGTACTGCGGATCAACCGCCACACCGAGGCAGGGTGTATTTGGAAGACCAAGATCCAGAATCCCGGTAAAGTATCCTTCCGTGAGTTCTTCAAGGACCTCTTCCTCCTCATCCTCCGCCTCCATATGGCACTGCCTGATATTCCCAAGCACGCTGCCGTCCCCATCTTTCATGACCTGGCGGACCGATGTTATCTCCTGGGAAACGAGCACCTGAAGGGGGTCTATCGTGGTATATTCATATTTTATCAGGTGTGTAAACCGCTTGGGTATGTTATGTGTAACCTCGACAACGCCTCCACCAATTGGATTGAAGGGAATTCCACGTCGCAAAAGCAGTCCGTCAAGGGTGGTACTGCACAAGGTGAGAATGCCGATGTACTTCTGGGGCACAATATATCCGTCCAGTTCTTCTCCCGGGTGCAACA
>NZ_DAONKG010000321.1:0-1913 GCF_035406105.1 Methanospirillum sp. | reverse complement strand
AGCCGTCTGCGGGTCTTCTCACCCTCTGACCGGTGTACCTTCAGACACCAGCGTTTTGTCTGCATCCCTCATGTGTTATGGCCGGTCCGGTATAACAGGTATGCATGGATGAGTACCTCCGCAGACTGCGGGATGGAACACTGAAATTATATGCACTTGAAAAAGAACTGGCTCCAGGTGATGCGATTGCAACCCGCCGGAGGTTTATAGAGGAAGAGACCGGGGTCACCCTTGACCGGGTCGGAGACTGTTCAATTGCTCTGGACTCAGTTGTAAAGAAGAACTGTGAGAATATGATCGGGACGATTCAGGTGCCTCTCGGCGTTGCCGGACCGATCCGGATAAAAGGAGAGTATGCAGACGGGACGCTGTATCTCCCGCTTGCAACAACTGAAGGAGCATTGATTGCATCAGTAAACCGTGGCTGCAGCCTGATTACCGCGGCAGGAGGGGCTGATGTCAGAATCCTGAAGGATGGTATGACCCGTGCTCCGGTGTTTGCCGCCGACAGTATCGTCCATGCAAAAGAGGTATGCGAGTGGATCATGTCCCATGAGGCAGAGATTCGTGCAGAGGCAGAGTCCACCACAAGATTTGGCAAACTTACCGGGATAGAAGTAACAACCGCCGGTACATCCGTATTTGTCAGATTGTCGTTCTTCACCGGCGATGCCATGGGGATGAATATGGTGACCATTGCATCAGCGAAAGCATCAGAGCTCATCTCCCGCGAGACTGGTGCCCGCCTGATAGCACTCTCCGGCAACTGGTGTACTGACAAAAAACCGGCGGCGGTAAATGTTGTTCTGGGGAGAGGTAAGACCGTCAGTGCAGGAGTATTACTCTCTCAGGATCTGATCAGCAGGGTACTGAAGACTGATGCCCCCTCGTTGCTTGAGGTGAATACCAGAAAGAACCTTGTGGGATCTGCCCGTGCCGGCTCATACGGCTTTAATGCACATGCGGCAAATATTGTTGCTGCGATGTTTATTGCCTGCGGACAGGATCCTGCCCATGTGGTGGAAGGGTCGCTCTGTCTGACAACGGTGGATCCTGCCCCGGCAGGTGTGTATGTGTCAGTCACATTGCCGGCTCTTCCGGTCGGGACGGTTGGCGGGGGAACGAGTGTCGAAACGCAGGCTGAATGCCTCAGAATGCTTGGGGTCTTCGGAGGTGGTGACCCGCCCGGCTCGCATGCCAAGAAACTTGCTGAGATTATTGCCGCAGGGGTTCTTGCCGGTGAATTATCCCTTCTTGGTGCATTGGCGGCGCAGCATCTTGCACGGGCCCATAGCACACTTGGGCGATAAGAAGCTAGGCTTACACTATATCATCTCAGCAACTCTTTCTTTTTCCAGGGTACATCCATTCATATGAAATTTCATGGGGGTATCAGAAAGACCGCTTTATGCAGGGTTTTTCTCTATGGTCTTCTTATTGCAGGACTTGTTCTTGCCCTCATCCCGATCGCGATTGCGGATTTCCCTGAGACACATTCATGGAACCCGTATCAGGGATGGGATATCGAACTCTCATCTATTGCCGGCATCGGTCTTTTTCCGACAGTCCAGGTTGACTGGACACCAAAACCCACCGCAGGACCACTGCCGAAAGTCTCCAGTGACACCTGGGTGAAACTTGCGTATTATCCGCCCGGATCTGAACCTGGACAGCCGGCCATTCTTGCCGGATATGTCGGCGGGAGAAACTACAATGCAGAGGTTACCATCACCGGCAAAATGAACGTGAATGATGAATTCCATGACATCGTAACCACCAGGGCACAGGAGAACGGGGTCTTTGTCTGGGCAGTTCCAGATGAACTCAAATCGGTCCCCTATTTCCAGGCAGTTGCAAAGGTGAGTGGCACTATTGCAAAATCTGAAATTGTTCAGACTACCGGTATTTCAGGG
>NZ_DAONKG010000320.1:0-1920 GCF_035406105.1 Methanospirillum sp. | reverse complement strand
ATTTTTTTTGCGGTTATAGAATATAGTTGAAAAAAATCTTCTCTTTTGTGTGGTTTCGGCCAGAAATGCGTATTATCTGGTTCATTCCAGATTTCAACATATCTAATTCCTGATGAAAAACCATCCCAGAGTCCTTCCCGGTAATGACTTATTACCTTCATCGCTGCATCTGACCAATTTTCATATTCTTGAGGGTCTGGAGGATTAACCATATCATATCCATCTCCTATCCTAAAATATGGTTCAAAACCTCCCTCGATAATTGTGGCAAATGAAGCGTCACTCATGGAAAAGTTATAGCAGGTTCTTATTTCTGGGTTACAGTTCCTGTCCGAGTAGATACTAGACATTGAATGAGCACGATATATGTCATGATTTCGTATTGAGCGTATTCCAATAGAATGATATTGATTGGTAAGAATAGGGTTTTGATGATCTCCAATTGGTGAAGGACCCGCATTTACACCCAGAAGGGGTTTAATTTCACCTGTTATTTCAGAGGGATCAAGTATTATTGTAATCACGTCTCCATCAGCAACCAGGATACAATTCAGCAGGAAACAGAGAATAAAAAACCTATGCATAGAGGTTCCAGTTATAGTAAATCTACAATAAAGCTAAATAAAATTTTGTCCAGATTCTATCTCCAGGATTTTAAGTTGTTTTGATAACCTTGTAATCCCTATAGTCTAAATTAGTACTATCAGTCAGGCTCTGTCAGGATAGAATTTTTTTTATCTAAAATCTAAATTATGGATATCGATGAAAAGCTGGGTTCTCCACGTCCTCCATGCACTTCTGATTCAGATTGGATCTAGTGCAGATGAGAATGCACCATTCTCCCCTCTTAGTCAAAATTTTTACACCTCAGCCGGAGATGTATTCGGCTCACGGGATGATACGGAGTGAGATTACTAGTGAACTTGCTGATATCAGGGAACATAATTTGCGAATGAGAGACAGGAACCAGTCATTAGTAACGTATTCTATCTGGAAGAAGGGTTTTATAGTATCTCCATTAGTTATCCAATTTTCTCTAAACAGGGAGATTATCTTGGATATACTGATGTAACAATTCGTCCGGAGGAGTTCTTCCGACCATTGCTCGATTCTTTTACTGAACAGAGCGGCTATGATGCCTTAATACTGCAAACCGACGGGATAAGAGTGTATGAGACAAATGAGGGGGGTATTAGAAGAAACGTTCTGACAAATCCTCTGTATGAAACATCGGACATACAGAAGGTATCACATGCTATCATGGATAATGAAAAGGGTGCGATTCGAGACACATTTTGGGATTAACAATGGAACAGAAAAATCCCCTTTGAGATGATTTGGGAAACTCTGTCTCTGGATAATCAGGATTGGCGTATTGGTATTGTCAGAAATCTGGTTGAACTGGCTAGGGAGAATTTATCCCGTGCAAGGGATATCACATCCGAAAATTCAATGCAAGCATTCGTAATCTTACTTTTTTTGTTTAGGATGCGGCTGGCCAGGTCATCGGCCAGGAGGGTGCATGTGATATATTCAACAACCTTTCCGGGCCTTAAATAAATGGTGACGGGATTTCTTTGCCTATTCTATGAATAGCACAATTCTTGCCCTTCCCTATTAGCAGGCACTTTTAAGGAAGAAGCGTCCGGATCTGTTTGATGTGAATGGATTTGCAATCATTGCGGCTTAAATAGAGACTGCTCAAAGGCGTGGGTAATTTTTGTATGATGTGTAATCCAAATTCCCGGTAAGAGTATCCGAATCACCTCAAACTCAATTATGTGGATTCTGTCAATGAAGAGCGGGTTGTTGGTTCGGGAATATCTCTCCCTTTGATTGATGCAGAATTTAATGCGAGTGATAGGGATGCCCTTATAAGCCGAGTGAAACAAGCCGTCCGTCATGCAGATCAGGTCGGAA
>NZ_DAONKG010000319.1:0-1951 GCF_035406105.1 Methanospirillum sp. | reverse complement strand
AATCGTTCATGATAATATTTTAAATAAAAAGAGTATTTCCGGCAGAAATAAAACCTTGTCATTTCTGAAAAGGATGTATGGACTGGATGATTCCATACCGCTGTACCGGGTCTTTCGATACCTTTTTAAACAATACGAGAAAGAGCACCCGATCTTATTACTCCTCTATGCATTGGCTCGTGATAAGTCACTGCGCATTGCAGCAGATTATGTGTTATCTCTTGATTGTGGTGCTCAGGCAAATAAGGATGACTTGATTCACATATTGAGTCAGTATCTGGAAGGTTCTTTTACAGAAAAAACCCTCAAATCAATGGCCGAGAACCTTCTTTCTTCATGGACACAATCAGGCCATCTTGTTGGAAAGGTAAAAAAAATCCGGACAAAATCCACATCAGGTCCCGCATCATTAACGTTTGCCCTTTATTTAGGGACATTAATCGGATTAGGAGGAATTATGCTTGTAAAGTCTCCGTTCATGAGTGTTCTGGATTTGAATGAGACTGAACGGGATGAACTGCTCCATTCTGCTTCTGTGATGGGTTTTATCTCGTATAAATCTGCGGGTGGGATGATTGAAATTACTATGAAAAACCCGGTTTATTCTCTGGGGGAAGTATGACCCATATCGAAACGTTACTGGATGTGTATAGTAAGCAGCTTTCAATCCCCTGGGATCCCCGGGCTGCACCGGAAGAGAAGGTGTGGTTTTGTGTCTATGATCCTTCAGATGAACGCAGGTTACTCAGAAGGATTGATGAATTCGCTCTTGCTACTGAAAGAGCCGGGTATCACTGGCTTCTTATTGATATATTTCCATTTTTTGATGAATGGTGTGGTATTCATCCTTATAAGGAAGAATTTTACAAAAATCCAAAACGTCTAATATCTGCAGAAAAAATGTTTCTTCAGTATATCATTGAACGGTTATCACAACAGTGGGATAAAGATGACGATTCTAAAATAATTGCTATTTCAGGGGCTGGTTCACTCTTTGGGATAATTCGGCTGAGTAGATTGATAGAAGAGATTGTGAAGAAACTTCCTATTCCTGGAAGGTTGTTAGTATTTTTTCCAGGGAGTCACCGGGGGTATTGCTATCAATTTATGAATGATCATGACGGGTGGAATTATAAAGCATTTCCAATTGAAGTAAAGAATGAAGACGAGTAAGAGAAATATGGCAAATGTTACATTAAATAAAGATATTTTTCAGAATGACCCGACTACCTATGACATTCCGAATGATGGGTATACAAAGGTTGCCCCGATTACCACAAAGCGCGAGTGGGATGTTGCACGGTGGGAACTTCAGCATTTTGTTTGTGAGGGATCATATTATACTGGTCTTAAAAAGATTTTAGATTCGTTTCTTGATCATTTAGATCAACCAAAGCAACCAGCGGTCTGGGTCAGTGGATTTTTTGGTTCTGGAAAATCCCATCTTGTCCGAATTCTTGACTTTCTTTGGGCTGACATTACATTCTCTGATGGTACTACGGCAAGGACTCTTGCCCGTCTTCCTGATGATATTCAGGATTCATTAAAGCGACTTGATACTGAAACCAGAAGATCTGGTGGTATTTGGTCTGCTGCCGGGACACTTTCCGGAGGGGATTCACATGATCCCAGGGAGGCAGTATTACAGGTAATTTTACGAGCTGCAGGTTATCCGGATCATGATCTCCAGCTTGCCCGAATTCATCTATGGCTTGCACAGGAAGGAGTCCTTGATTCTATTCGCTCGGACCTGATGTCGATGGGAAAGGAAGACGATCTTCAATATTGTCTCATTTCTCCGGCATTTGCGCAGGTTGCACTCAAATATCTCCCTGATCTTGGACCCACTCCTCAGGATCTTTTTACCAGGCTTGATCGTCAATTCCCCGAAGAGACGAATATGACAACTGACCTGATGGTTAGTTTAATTGATGAGATATTTAAAACAAAA
>NZ_DAONKG010000318.1:0-1964 GCF_035406105.1 Methanospirillum sp. | reverse complement strand
GCGTAATGTCCCTGAAACTATACACCGTCCCGATAATCCGTTCATCACACTTCTGGGGCCGGATAAAGATCTCAAAAACCCTACCGTCAGGACAGTGCAGCGTATGCCGTCTTTGTGACCTTGGTTCATCCCGTGTTTTTGCGATCTCGCTTATGAGTGCCGGGTCGGATATGATATGGGAAAAGCGCTTTAAAAACGTCTCAATATGAATCGATCTGATATTATCTGATGAGATATCCCAGAGGTGCAGAAAGCGCTCATTAAAGTTCGTGATATACCCATCCCGGTCGGTGACTAAGATCCCTTCCTCGGTTGCTTCAAGGGTAGCCCGGAGCTGGGAAAGCATTCGCCGGTTCTCTCTGAGACTCTCAACAAGAGCCAAATCAGCCTTTCGCTTCTCAATAAGTGACAGGATTTGCATCTTCAACATCTGGAACTGAAGGGCTGGATCCTCTCCTTTCACCATGTAAAAATCAGCCCCAAGGTTTAATGCCTGGATAACAACCTCCTCACACCCCCGCCCGGTAAACAAAATAAATGGAACAGTATTACCCTGCTCCCGGAGCAATGAGAGGAATTCTATCCCGTTTGTTCCGGGCATCTGGTAATCAGACACTACAGCTGAGATCTCATGATGGGTCATAACCTCAAGGGCTTCGCCAGCAGAACGGGCACCAATAACGGTAAATTTCTCATCTTCAGAGAGATAATGGCTGATTATTCCAATAATTTCCTCTTCATCATCGACAGCCAGGACGGTGATCCTCTCTTCGGACATCTTCATTGCTACGAGATTTATCAGATTATATAAAAAAGTATTCCTGATGCCGACGCGAAGGAACGACACACCGGATGGAATTCATTGAAGGGATCAGAATACAAACTGTGTACACATATGAGATCGAACAAGAAGGGACTTCTCCTGCTTATCCTGTTCATTATCATCGCATGCGTTCTGCCAGTCCAGGCAGTCCCTCCACTTCCCGCTGAATATTACGGAAATGTTCTCATTGACGGAGTACCGGCTCCGGTTGGTACCACAATTACCGCCTTTCTTGCCGGTTCTCCGAGAGGGACAATTGTCACAGATGTGGAAGGCTTTTACGGAGGTCCGGGTCTTTTTGATCCCAGGCTGAAGGTGAATGTCTCTGAAGATGAATATCAGACCGGAGATCTGATTATAACGTTTACGATTAATAACATGCCGGCATCACAATCAGTCCTGTTTGAACCAGGTGCATCACAGCAGCTGGATCTCTTTACCGGTGAACAGACCGGGAATGTCGCAAGTCCTGCCCTCACACCGGTGCCGGTTCAGACTGAATACCCAATAAACACTTCAGAACAGGACGATCCTGATACGAACCCTTCTGATTCTGATTCCACCCCGCCCTCAATACAATACGGCCTGGAAAAGGAGGAAAAATTCACATCTGACGACGGGATGGCTTCCATCTCATTCAATAAGAATACGCTTCTCTTCTCGCCGTCCGGGCAGTTCCTTGAAGAGGTCAATGTTACGTCGCGATCTCTTGCAGACCTGGCTCCCGTCAGTATAAACCAGTCCCTGATGTTTTCAGGGTATGCCTATGAGATTACTCCTGAACGAACCTACTTTAACCCGGAAGGGATATTCTCAATCCAGATCCCGCTTGAGCGGATATCTGATTTGATGGCACTCAACCCGCAGATATACCGGTATGTCCCCCAGACCGCAACCTGGGAGCTGGTAAAGACAACCTCAAACCAGTTTACCGGTGTAGTAAGCGGAAAAATCTACGAAGCTGCAATTTATGCCCTCTTCCTTGAGAGTCAGACCGCATTTGCAACTCCAAATGCAACCCAGACAACCATTCCCCCATCATTCCCGCCGGTTGCTGGCCAGCCACCCAGAGCACAGCCCCCCTCTCCTCCCGCCGGACTGGTCCCTCCTTCGGCATCAGGAGAGACCCCTGTCCTCCTGC
>NZ_DAONKG010000317.1:0-1973 GCF_035406105.1 Methanospirillum sp. | reverse complement strand
GGTGACCTCACCCGTAAGAATGGTATCGCAACACAAGGACTTCTCATCCTGCCCATTCTCCTTCCCGGAATGGAGGAGTAAGACAGAATCATCCAATTCATTGCTGAAAAAATTTCTCCCAATACCTGGCTCAATATCATGGACCAGTACTATCCAGTCGGTGATATCAGGAAAAACTGCCCAGACGGTTTTTCTGATCTTCTCCGTCGGGTATCACCTGAAGAAGTGACCAGGGCAATCAGCATTGCACCCGAGATGGGCCGTATCAGGGGCCTTGAATAAGAGAAACAGACCGGATCAGGAGTACTCCTCAAGGATCCGATCGACCCAGCCATCCAGCCTGAACTTCCGCCGCAGTCCTGCCTCATTCATGTACCGGATGGTTCCGAATACCGGTCGTTCCTTCCATGGCCGGTCGTGTTTACCAAAACACCAGGCAACCCCGCAGAACCCGTTCGGGTCCCGTCCGTCCAGTTCATACCGGTTATTGAGGAGCAGAGCTATGTGATATGCCTCTTCAGGTGTTTCGGTCCATTCAATGATCTTTTTCCCCCAGTACATCCGCAGGTATCCATGCAGGTACCCGGTCCGAATCATCGAGTGTTGCATCGCATTCCATGCCCTATCATGCGTCTTACACTGTTCAAAGTCCGCCAGATTGTATGAATACTCCCGTGTATCAATCCGGTGTTTCCCAAGAGTCTTCCTTGTCCATTCCGGCAGTCCTTCGTATCGGTCATACCAGGGATTATACCAGACAAAATTGTGCGATAACTCCCTCCGAACGATGAGTTGTTCAAGGAATGCATGTGTCCCAGGCCCTGGCCGTTCCATTGCCCGGAGCGCTATCTCAAGCGGGGAAATATGGCCGAAATGTACGTATGCACTCAAATATGATGTTGCATGGGCGGTCGGATCATTGTGGGTGGCCTCATACCGGTCAATGGTCCCGGAGAGAAATGCAGAGAGGTAATGTTCTGCAGCGGTCTCTCCTCCAGGAAGGGTATGAGAAGAACTATCATCATTGATTCGTTTCTGTGTGAATTGCTGCTCAGCTCCAACCGGGATATCAGTACATGGCTGATAGTCCGTCGATTTAACCAGTACATGCCGGGGGGCGAGGGGGTGAAGAAAGGCAGGCAGTTGTCTGGTAATTTTTGGCCTGAATGTTCCTGCCGACCATTCTTCTTTTGGTGAAGCTACCTGAACCGGCACGATCAGGTTGGTCTCGACAATCACTACTTTGCAGGGAGCGGCATCAATGACCTTCTGCCTCCATTCCCGCTGAAGCCGGGTCCAGCCCTGATCAGTGACGATCATGCAGGCATCGTCAGCAATCCGGGGGATGATATCAACCGGACTTCCGGATAGGATCTGAAATCCAATTCCCCGCCCGGAGAGAGAACGGTTCACATCCTGAAGACCCTCCCATAAAAACCGGTAATGGACCGGTGTTGCCTCAGGATAGGAGCGGTCAAGGCAGAAGACGACGATAAGAGGTTTTTTTAGATCGTTCGATATTTCGATGGCATATTCAAGGGCATGGTTGTACCTGGACCTGACCGCTGATTGCATCCAGTAGAGGATGTACGAACCCTTCGGTTCCTGTACATTGAAGGAAGTAATGCGTTCAGGCTGAATCATGAGAAATCCAGATGGCACAGATTTTTTATACGGAAATATTACATTATTGTAATATTCAAAGATATGTAGTTCATCATGAGATGAGGACTTATGACTTGCGCATACACGGGAATTATTAAAAAAACTGGAGATTTTTACTTAGGTCTTTGTCTTGAACTCAATGTCGCCAGTCAGGGAGATAATATTGAGGAAGCAACCAGGATGCTTCAGGAAGCATGCCAGGAGTACCTTTCTTTCGTTAAAGAAGAAGGAATAGAAGATGAAATAAAGCCAGTCTCGTTGGACCTGCTCAGAGAGTTCCTTATTGGAGATGAGGAGTCCTCTAATTC
>NZ_DAONKG010000316.1:0-1974 GCF_035406105.1 Methanospirillum sp. | reverse complement strand
ACAATGGAGGAACTCTATCGGAGATACATTGACTTTGATGATAATCCCAAATTTTCACACCCAATTTTTCATCAAAGTTTCACGAAACGGTTTAATGAGAAATTAGTGAATTTTTTGAGAGCCTTATTGGATCATTACATGGATCAGATGATTAATCAATCACCAGTCCGCTTAAAGGGAATTGCAGAGAATTTTAAAGACATTGTAATTCAGGATAGCAGTATTATTCGATTAAGTAAAAAACTCTATGAATTACACCCAGCGGCTCGTTCACGGGATAATTCAGCGGGATTAAAAATACATGCTGTATACAGTACTACTTCGCATTCCCTCAAAAAAGCAGAAATTACAACCGAAAGAGTTCATGATGCAAAAAAGTTTAAGATCACACCAGATGTGCAAGATACTTTATTAGTAGATGATCTCGGTTATTATTCTCTGAAAAAGTTCGCTCAAATTCATGAATATGGGGGTTATTTTGTCAGCAGGGTAAAATCCAATGCTGCATACAACATTTCAAGGATTATTTCCGGACCTTCTGAATTGTTAGCAAATGTAGACCCAAATTGTTTCATAAAAATTAAATTGGCAGATTTCCTGGAACGAATTCCGCATTATGGACAATTTGATTTGATCTGCTCTGTCCATATTGGTGACGAAAAAGTAAACAAAGAGAAAATTTAGATTTTTAGAGATTTTAGAGTGATTTGTATATGGAATTTTAAAGCTCATAAGTGGCACATGTACATTACGAATCTTCCCAGTGAGGACTTTTCTGTTGAGGATATTTACGAATTATACAGGTTTCGATGGGCGATCGAGTTAGTTTTCAAAGAGTTAAAAAGTGATTATGATTTAGGTCATCTTCTTCTCGGGAATGTTCCATTGGCTTATATACACATTTATTCTATGCTTCTTCGTTTCATTATCAGCAGAGATTTGTACACGTGGATAGTTTCTTTAGCAAATAACGCTGAAGCAAAAAAATATACTCCTACGATGTGGTCTAGGGTTTTTTCGGAAAAAGCGTTGGAATTCTTGAGTATATTGAACCAGCAATTTTTTTGGAATGGGAATATAAAGGGTCGATGGGAAAAATTGGAAGGTTCATTGCGACAACTACCTCGAACCAGAAATGATCCATCCGTTCTATCATTAAGGTATTCTGAGATTCGCTAATCGATTGCCATAGTATCATTTACAACGAGAGGGTAGGGATAGCGAAAGCTATCAAAATGTTTTTGCTTTTTTAAGCCATATTCATAGATTTTTCTCATAAATTACTTTTATAATGCCTTTAAGATAGATATTTAAGATCTGATCGCGATAATTGCGAATTTTTTTGGGCTTGAGTGAGTTATAATACAGGAGATATATAAAAATTATAGCGCGTTTTTTGCTACTAAAAAGATGAATCGTTATAATCCTCCTGACATTTTAACCCAAAGCTGCCTTCTATGAATAAAAAATAAAAAAACAAGCCTAACTGACTTTGACAATTCTTACCTTCATGACCCCGGAATCATCCGCTCCGGTGGAATTTGTTGCCGCCAAGGTGTATACTGATGCCGTGTCAGGTCCGAGCAATTCTCCGATGGATACTCCTTCAATATGGTCTATCAGATACAGATGCCTCAAATCCTCAGAAATAACCCCTGAAAACCCTTCCTTTACAACTTTATCGTTTGAACGGGATAAATACTCTTTATACCCCTCAAAAATGTACCCGTTCTGGGTCTCTATCACAAATCTGTCTATGGCACTCTCGTTCAGAGTAAGATTCCGGTAATCAGTGTATTCTGAATCCTTCTCGTATGAAACAATCTTCCATGTTCCTTATATCCGGAATCACCGTTTCGGCAGACGTGGATGAAAAGAACGTGCATACTATCAGAATAATACTCATTCCAACCAGAAAAGCCCTCATGTTCATATGAACCACCTATTCCTGTGGTTAAAATTTTGTTAGATCAC
>NZ_DAONKG010000315.1:0-1987 GCF_035406105.1 Methanospirillum sp. | reverse complement strand
AAGAGCATGACGTCGACGGACGAAAGATACGGGTCTGTGTCCACCGGAAGGGGGCAACTCGTGCATTCGGTCCCAAGTGCCCTGATGTTCCAGCTGATTACGAACAGGTAGGTCAACCGGTCATCATCCCGGGAAGCATGGGTTCATCCTCGTACCTCCTGAAAGGGACCGCTGTTGCCATGAGCCGGACCTTCGGTTCCACCTGTCATGGTGCTGGCAGGGTTCTTTCACGGTCCCAGGCAAAGAAGAAGATTCAGGGGAAAGATATCAGGGAGACTCTGGGTAAGGCCGGCATTATGGTCAGGGCACCGCATGACGGCGCCATCGCGGAAGAAGCACCGGCTGCATACAAATCATCGTCAGAAGTGGTATCGGTGGTTCATGCCCTTGGTCTCTCCAGGCTTGTGGCACGGCTTGAACCTCTCGGAGTGATCAAAGGGTAGATGGCTCTGCAGGTGGCAGTTCTCTGGGACGGACCGGTACTGTTTACCCGTTTCATCGAAGACTGTGGTCATACCTGTGAACTTGTGACACCCCATCTGCTCGCCGCACCTTTTTTCAGACGCAGGCTGCATGGCCTTGTCATTCCGGCAGGATTTGCATGCCCCGGCCATACCAGTGTCCTTGCAGCGCTCCGGGCGATCAGGCCCCGTATCAGGAGGTATGTGGAGGGGGGAGGGACACTCCTTGCATTTGGAGCTGGATCAGACCTCTTTGATGCCTATGACTGGCTGCCGGTTCCAATCACCTACCGGTACGGCTTTTCCTTAACATCACTGACGCAACGTGACCACCCCATTCCTTCTATACTTGAAGATGGAAACGGTGAGGTATCAATCGATGGTACAGTGCATGGTACGGGAGATGATATACAAAGTCAGGTGATCCTGCAGGCACCGCAAGGGCCGGTCATGCTGGACATCCCCTGTGGATCAGGACGGATTCTGGTTGCAAGCCTGCACGAATATCCGTCACATCGCTTTATCCGCGAGTTCTGCGCACGTGAGAGCGAAGGATTATTGTAATCTGACACAAGGGAATTATTGAGGGAAGATGATGAGCCGATATATCATATCTGAGCAGGCGGCAGCATCGGACTTTATTCCGATCTGCATGGCAATTCACGAGATGGTGGGAAAACTCCCGGTGACTGCCCGGTCATTGGAACGACGGGGGATTCGGATAGAAGAAGGAGCAATTGTTGATGACGACTATTCAGGCCCGATCCTTGAAGAGGTCCTTACGGCGGGAGAGATCCGTAAAGTTACTCCGTCAACAGGACAATATAAAGGAATCCCGGTAATCGTCGCCCCAATAAAGGATGAAGCAGGGAAGACCATAGCAGCGATCGGACTGGTGGATATAACAGGAATATTTGACCTGGCAACGCTCATGGAGCACCAGTCCACCATCATAAAACAGGTCTGTGGGAAAGATCCCTGCCCCCTTCCAACAGAGCAGATCAGGGCAAAGCGGTGATATGAATGTATACACAGGCATTTAAAGTCCTTGAAATTCTTGAAAAATCCGATAAACCAGTTGAGACCAGTGAGATAGCAGAGGCGCTCTCCCTTTCCAGGTCGGCAGTCTGGAAACATATCAATGAGCTGCGACAGCTTGGATACGATATTTCCGCATCTGGTGAGGAAGGGTATGTCCTTCATGACAAAAACCAGGATTATCGGCCCCATATTATTTACAAGCACCTAAAGACCAGATTCATCGGGCGGAAGATGCGATTTTTTGAGAGTATCCCGTCCACAATCTGGTATGGCAAAGATCTCGCAGAGCAGGGTGGTATTGATGAGATGAACGGCATGGTTATCATCGCTGAAGAGCAGACCGGTGGTATTGGCAGGATGGGGAGGGCCTGGGTATCACCGGCAGGCGGTATCTGGGTCACGATCATCCTCCAGCCACAGGTACCCATCGAGCAGCTCTTCATGCTCACCCTGGCCGCATCGGTCTCTGTCGCACGGGTGCTCCG
>NZ_DAONKG010000314.1:0-2013 GCF_035406105.1 Methanospirillum sp. | reverse complement strand
ATCGTCCATTTCAGATCATCTGATAGTACAATATCCCTGGAACAATCCAGCAGGTATCGGGCACGGGTGTTGATCACAGAAAGGGCAACCCCCTCATCAAGAGGATAAAACATCCGTTCCGGGAGAGACTCAAGCGCCAATTTCAACTGCTCTGTAATGTCCTGAAGTGAGACAGAACTTCTTTCAAAAAATATCGTATGAGGCGAGGAACAGGCTGCCTGATTATAGAGAACAATATCCTGTGCAAGTCCTTTTAGCATCGATGAAAATTCAGGTGACTCAATCGCTTCCTTATCAAAAACTGCGAATGAATATTTTGGACCATATACAATCGTATCAGCATGCACCTGATGAGGGAGACGGGATATCGTCTGCACTGCCAAATCACTTCCATATAGTACCCTGCAATCTGCAGAAAGTGAAAACAGACAACTCAGGTCTTCGTTCCTGCCTGGGAAGGAAACCAGTGAAACCGTTGAGGAAATGATCTTCCCGCAATAACACACTCCCTCAATTTCAATGGTTACCTGCTCAAGTTTTTGTAATAACGGGTTGAGATAGTTATAAACCCCGGGATGGATTTTCAGAATACTGGCATTTTTTCCAAGAGCCGCTAAAACTAGAGAAAAAAACCCCAAAAGCGGAATATTTCCTGCAATCCAGTGACAGACAATTCCCCGTGGAACATGAATCATCTCATATCGGGAGTCGATAGGGATAGGACCACTGAAACCAGGTGCTTTCCCAAAGTTAACCCGATAGATTGCCTGGAGGTTCTCCTTCCGAAGCCAGAGCGAAAGATAAGAAAGACCTGGAATAGAGACCAGGGATGGATCTTGTAGGATCTCCTTCCCGAATTGTGCAAACAGGCGGATGATGATCTCATCCGGACAATCAAACAGGGCACGACGATTCTCCTCCAGTTCCCTGATCAATTCGGCGAATGATTCTGCATATCGTTCTTTGCCTACACAGCCCCCTGCATAAATATGAATATTATCGTCCATGATCCACCCGGAAGGTATCCCCGCATCCACGAACTTCTGCACGTTCGACCCGTGACAAAAATTCAAAGAACATGCCTCTCCTTCCGCAGGGGCATCCATCCCACCCGATAATTCTCCCGGTATCCTCGGTAAGAAGAGCCTGTCCATAATAACTATTGGGGAGAATGCTCATTACCTCAATCAGTCCGCGTTCTCCTTTCCCACAGGGCTTTAAGGTCTGAATATTCCGGATAATGATTTTTGAACACGATGGTACATGCTTACATCCACACTCACAATCCGGAAAGATGATACCAGTCTGTTCTGCCATACCGTAGAAATCCAAAACACGGAACGAAGGTATTCCAAAGAAATCACGAATATTCTTGGTAAAAAAATCCTTCCCAACAGCGATTTTCTGGAGGTTTTTCCATCCTCCCCCATGAAACAGAGTGCCTTCTGAAAGATGAAGATGAATATCATGTTCCTTGAAATACGGTATGCATACCGACCATATAATCCAGGTAAAACCAAACAGATATACCGGTATATTCCGGTCAAGTTGTCTGATCTCTTCAAGAGCATCAGGATCTACGGTGAGTGAATCGCCTTCTTTTTTCAATAAATAAATTGTTTTCCGGGCATAGAGAGACAAACCCCTGACCCCTGCAGTCCGGGCTGAAAATTCGGTGGCAGGATCATTTATCTCCGGGTGATCTATTACAATAAAGATAAGACGCTTCGGCCCAAGATAATGCGCAAGGATCTTCGAGAGAGATTTATTCTGATTCTGAATAGTAATTTTATCTAAGGGAATCTTACTCGTCTGCTGCCCGGTTGTTCCTGATGAGCGAAGCGTCTTTACAACATCTTCAGCAGGTACCGTTGCAAGATTGAACTCTTTGAACATGGTTACCGGCACCCAGGGGACATCAGTCAGGGAAGATATCGCATCAGGGTTCAGGAAAATTTTTTCGAAATATGACCGAATATGTGGATTGACACGTGCATTCCAGATCTGCTCTTT
>NZ_DAONKG010000313.1:0-2071 GCF_035406105.1 Methanospirillum sp. | reverse complement strand
AACCGGCTCATCAGCATCCATTCTGTCCCGTGAGATCGGTACGAAACTGACCGGGAGAAACGTCACGTTTGAGGTTTTTCCTCTTTCATTTATCGAATATCTCCGGTTTCATAATCTCCATATCAGATCAGAACTGGATTATATCACTAAAAAAACTGCCATCCGGAATTTTTTTAGCGAATATCTCATGTATGGAGGTTTTCCAGAAGTAACACTAAAAAAAACAGATACTGAAAAGAAGATTCTCCTAAAGAGTTACTTTGACGATATCCTCTATCGGGATATCATATCCAGGTATCAGATCAGAGATGTGACCAGTCTTCGAAATCTTGCCGTCTATCTGCTGACGCAGATCGCACGACCCACAAATATCTCAAAACTCAAAAATAATTTTACCATCTCACAGGATAAGACTGAATCATATATCTCTGCACTGCTGGAGAGTTACCTGCTCTTTAAGATATCCGGCTTCTCTTATTCATTGAAACAATCCATGCGATCCGGATTCAAACCCTATGCAATCGATACCGGTCTTCGGAACCGTGTTGCATTCTCATTCTCCGAAGATACCGGATGGCAGGTCGAAAATGTAATCGCCTGTTTTTTACGGCAACGGTATGAAGAAGTATACTTCTCAAAAAACGGAAAAGAGACTGATTTCATCGTAAAAGAAGGGATACATATCAGCAGAAGGGTTCAGGTCTGGTATGATGACATATCAGTCCGAAAGATTCCTGACCGGGAAATAACCGGTCTTACCGTACCACTTCATGACGATACCAATGAAGCATCCATCCTGCTTACGAACGATTATGAAGACGTAATCGAACGTGACGGAATAGCAATCCGATGTATTCCGGTCGTGAAATATCTGTTATTTTCTGAGTAATTCAGGTGGTCTGACTCCTGATAACCGGAAGTGATTCCATGCAGAAGAAGATGGGTATGATGGCGTACGCTATCATTTATCCCTTTTATCACCCTACTACATCATATGCCATCATCTGACCTCATCCCCATCTATCATGCAGACACCGGAACCGTGCGGGAGCATGCACGAATCATCAGAACAGACGATGAGTGGCAGCAGATTCTTGACAAAACCGTCTATGAGGTAACCAGAAAAGGAGGGACTGAGCCTGCCTTTACCGGGGCATTTTATGCAACGAAAACAGCCGGACTGTACCGGTGTGCCTGCTGCGGCACAGACCTCTTCTCTTCGGCGGACAAGTATGATTCCGGGACCGGATGGCCGAGTTTTTCAGGCCCAGTCTCATCCATGAACATCAGAACCAGGGAGGACACCGGGTATGGAATGGTGCGGACCGAAGTCCTCTGTGCCCTCTGTGATGCTCACCTTGGCCATGTCTTTGATGACGGTCCGCCACCAGCCGGAAAGCGGTACTGCATGAACTCGGCAGCACTCATCTTCTTTCCTGGTGTCATTGCGATCCGGCAGGAGTAACTCACTCCTCACACCTTCTGAACGACTTTTCCGGCACCGTCATCTCAAACCGTGCACCCTTCCCGAACGTTCCGGTCTCTTCGATGTGAATATCGGTAATTGAGAGGATCTCCCTTATGAGAAAGAGACCGAGCCCCGTATTCTTTCCATATCCCCGCTTAAAGATCTTTTTCTTCTCATCGTCAGGAATACCGGTCCCGTTATCCTCATACAGAATCTTCAGTACTGATCCCTCATCCACATACGAGATCCGGATCTCAGTCACCGACCCGCCATGACGGATTGAGTTCTCAACCAGGTTGTACATTACTTTGACGAGCATCTGGTCGGCAAATATCTCATAACACTGGTCAGGAAGAATGACCGTGAGATCCTGTACCAGGCCTGCTATTGAGGGATGTTTCAAAATTACCGGGATACGCTGCCATAACGGCTCATGCACACCAAGATCCTGATAACTCCGGGTAAACTCAATCAGATGCTGGATCTCTTTCCCGCTGAACTCAATGGCTTCCAGCTGTTTCTTCAGTTTTGGATCAGAGATACCTTCTTTGAGCAGGAAACAGTAATTGATAATCACCATCACATGATTGAGAATATCATGCC
>NZ_DAONKG010000312.1:0-2090 GCF_035406105.1 Methanospirillum sp. | reverse complement strand
CCACCGGCGGTCGCGACAAGGAGTTTTCCGCCAGCTGCCTTCTTGATATCACCGATGTTGCCCCATGCATGAGCGGTGTGCTCAGCGTCAATAGCACGGTGCAGCTCGACCACATTGGGTTTGACCTTCAGGCTGGCGATAAGACCGACCGGGTCCTCGACATTGAGCATATCGATAACCGAGTAGATACCAGTCTTTCGTGCCTCAATAATGGCCTTCTCAATGGTGGATGTCGGTGCAAGCCCTGACATAACCACAGCATCAGCAGATGAGTCAGCTGCCATCCTGGCCTCAAGATTGCCGGTATCAAGAATCTTCATGTCAGCGACGATGAATGCATTTGGTTTTACTGCACGAATCTCACTGATCACCTGCAGACCAAACTTCTTAATGAGCGGCGTTCCGGCTTCGATGATCAGATGGTCATTCTCCGGCAGTGAGGAGAGCACAGATCGGAGTTTGCCCATGTCCACAATATCGAGGGCGACCTGAAGATATGGCGGATCCCACAGCCGGGGAACCTTAAAGCCCATAACTGCATGTGCTGCGCGGTCTTTTTCATGGATCAAAGTCTTTTCATCAGGGAACTCTTCAAATGCCCGTGAAATTGCAAGCTTTGTTGCCCCATAATTGTACCGGTAAATCCGGTTATAGTCCTTTGCCGACGGATGGAGGAACGCACTTGCCAGGATACAGATATCGTTTATATTTACATCACCAAAGAGCCCTTCCTCGACTGCATCAGCAACCGCTTTTGCAACCGCAGCCTGGACCGGCCCGAACATCTGATTGACCTGTCCCTCATGTTTGAGGGTAACCTTTGGAATGACGACCGTTGCCGGTTTGGTAAGCAGGTTCGGACGTACAACAGCCAGAAGAGGGGTGTGTCCGGCTGAGAGCTGGGAAAGGGCATTTGCAAATGCCATTCCGACCGGACCGTTCTTATCTCCGACGATCAGGTCAATATGGGCAAGTTCGGCACCTTCGCCGATCAGGGCTTCGCCTATCAGATACATGTGATAACCTTCCCCTATATTTCAGCGACCACACTATAAATGACCAGTGCAGCATGAGGGATCACCAGTCAGATTATTGAAAACAGGTGGGGTCGGTGAGATTTGAACTCACGATCGACGGGTCTCTCCGATATGCATCAGTGCTCCAACGGATCATCACCAGATCAGGAGACCCATTTGTCATCATCTGCACCGGAATGCAAAGACCGCTGGAGCCCGTCGCCATGCCGGACTAGGCCACGACCCCTGTGCTCATATAGGTAGTTCGAAAGCTGATTTAAAGATTATGATCGCCAGTCGCGAATGATAAATTCAGGGAGTTCCCACCTGAGAATAATGGATTCAAAGGCCACTCCCGAGATGAGTTATGCCTGTGGGACTGCCGATTTCCCATTGCTGGGACAGACCATCGGAGATATTCTGAATGAAATTGCAGAGAAATATCCTGATAATGAAGCGATTGTATCGCCTCACCAGAATATCAGGTTAACATACCGTCAGTTTCGGGAGGCTGTTGACCAGGTTGCCCGGGGTCTTATGGCCCTTGATGTCAACAAAGGGGATCGCGTGGGTATTTGGGCGATGAATTATGCCGAATGGATCATCGTCCAGTTTGCTACCGCAAAGATTGGCGCCATCATGGTTAACATCAATCCGGCATACCGGACCTTTGAACTTGAATATTGTCTGAAGCAGTCGGAGATAAAACTCCTCATCCTGCAGGGCCGGTTTAAAACCTCAGATTATGTTGGTATGTTTTATGAGACCTGTCCTGAAGCATATGAATCCCGGCCGGGGCGCATCCTGTCTGAGAAGTTTCCGTTTCTAAAAACCGTGGTATTCATGGGGCATATACCCTATAATGGCATGTACCAGTGGGATGATCTCCTTTCAAAGGCAGAGAGTATCAGCCAGGATGAACTGGTAGAGCGCGAGAAATCACTTGACTTTGATGATGCGATCAATATTCAGTACACCTCAGGGACCACAGGGTACCCAAAGGGCGTTGTACTGACCCACCACGGCGTCTTAAATAACGGGTACATCATCGGGAAAGGGATGGGTTTTACAGAG
>NZ_DAONKG010000311.1:0-2105 GCF_035406105.1 Methanospirillum sp. | reverse complement strand
TTGTTGCACTTTAACATTCTGAAGATGTATCTGACGTTTTTGTGGTATAATTTCATATGATACATTACTAAAAACGTGTGATGCGCTCAATGCGGCAATCGAAGGCTAATTTGACAAATTTGTTCTATTAATGTACGGCAAATAAGTACATATATATATTATCAAAGCTAATTGCCATCTGTTCTGCCCTTGACATGGGGCAGGGACCATGCAGCTACAGGAAACCTTTCAGGGTATATACAAACACACAACTGGCATCGAACATTCCGAGAAATACGGTAGAAATATCTGCCGGGTGATACTTCAGGGAGCATATACGTGGAGCGGAAAAAGATTGCATTCTTCTGTTGGGAGTCATTATACTCCGAACGTGTGGGAGGACTAGCGAACGCAGCAACATATCTGGCACAGGAGCTGGCAAAAAGAAACGAGGTTCATTTCTTTACCCGGGGGGATTGTGATTTTTCCTTTAACGGGGTGCAATATCATGCAGTACGCCCGGAAGGGGAAAATATCATTGAGTATTGCCGGAACATGAGTCATGCCATGGTGAACCGGTTCAGGGAGTATGACGGGACCCCCTTTGATATCCTTCACTTCCATGATTGGCATGTTACAGAGGCATTACACCTCCTCCAGGACAGGAATACCATCTTCACCTATCATTCAACCGAGTACGGACGAAACGGGAATCAACACGGGAGCTGGTGGGAATACCATGAGATATGCGGGAAGGAATGGTATGCAGGTCTGATTGCACGACAGGTTACAACCGTCAGCAATGTGCTTCGGGAAGAAGTAATGAACCTGTATAACGTTCCAGACTGGAAGATCCGTGTCTTTCCAAACGGGGTCATACCTGAGCAGTTTGATGTAGATCTTGATCAGGGTGAACTCAAGGCTGAGATGGGCATACACCCCTATGCACCAACCCTTCTCTTCATCGGGCGAATGGCATATCAGAAGGGTCCTGATCTGCTCCTTGATGCCCTCACCCGGGTGAAGGAGGAGTACTGGGGAGTGCAGGCCATTATGGCAGGAGACGGAGGGATGCGTCCATGGCTGTCACAGGTTGCGTATGACCGGGGCCTTCCTGTCAGATTCCCGGGGTATATCACCGATGCTGAGTATGTCCGGCTTTTAAATGCGGCAGACCTGGTTGTCATCCCAAGCCGGAATGAGCCCTTTGGGATCGTCTTGCCTGAAGCATGGAGTGCAGGACGACCGGTGGTGGCCTGTGATGTCGGCGGCCTGCATGAGAATATCGAGTCATATCGCGATGGAATTAAGGTTCCCGTGTCAGCTGACCGTCTAGCAGAAGGGATCTGTCAGGCCCTTGAAGATACCGACCGGCTCTCAAAATTTGGCAGAACCGGACGATCCAAGGTGTACCGGCAGTTCAGATGGGAAGGGATTGCACAGAAACTTGACCGGATGTACGGTACAGTCTGCAGCTGACCGCATACTTTCCGTCTTCCTTTTTTACAGATCACTGAAATTTTTCACTACTGCATCATAATCTATACCATGACAACACAGCCGGTTACTGGGGAGCGGGAGTCATGTGCAGTATTTAATCCTGCAGACGGAAGTCTTGTCGGTTCAGTTCCTGCCGGGACAGCCGATGACGTGGATGATGCGGTGAGGAGGGCCTGGGAATCTTTTCAGATCTGGTCCCGTTCTGATCCACTGGATCGGTCTAAAATTTTGTTTACCGCAGGCAGATTGGTACGGGAGGATCAGAAGAATCTTGCCCATCTGCTTACCCGTGAGCAGGGAAAGCCTCTTCGTGAATCAATGAATGAGATCGCAGGCTTTGCCAGAGTTATGGAATATTATGCCTCAATATCAGGGATCATGCAGGGTGATTACGGGGTGAATGCCAGCTACGGGCATATGATGGTCAAAAGACAACCGCTTGGGGTGTGTGCCGCTATCATACCCTGGAATATGCCGGCGCTCATCATGGGCTGGAAGATCGGTCCGGTCCTTGCAACAGGAAATACCATGGTTCTCAAACCGTCAACGACTGCCCCCCTTACCTGTCTTGCCCTCGCAGGTCATTTGTATCAGGCCGGGCTGCCTGAATCTGCTTTGAGGATGGT
>NZ_DAONKG010000310.1:1473-2109 GCF_035406105.1 Methanospirillum sp. | reverse complement strand
GACTGCACGGAAGACCGGTTCAGTCGTCAGGGTCCCGACATTGAAATAATATACCACCAGATGGAGAATTCCAAAGAAAAGGGCAAGATATACTGCATAGCGCTTATACCAGATTGCTGCAAGGAGGATGATCAGATAGAATAAATGGGTATAGACATACGATATCTTCAGACTGTAATGAATAACATATTCAAGGAGAATCCCCAGGAGAATAAAGATTATCAGAGATAATATCTTTGACCTGGTAACAAAAATCTGACAGAAATCATCCAGTGAAAAAGACATCCCGGATAAGTATTGACACCTCCCTGTACTCATACCTGTCGTCGGTCAGAGGCACACCGGGTTGTTGTATAACCAGATCAATTGGAGGAGGCCGTTTCTTTGAATATATGTGTGAATCATCGTTTCTTTTCTGAAACCTATACATCTTTATACTCTAGTGATAAGATTACTCCCAGGGAACCTTCATGGATGAGAATCGCATCTCTTATCATGAGTCGGTGAAGACCGCTTATAAACGGATCAAAGAAGATGGAATGACGAACATCTGGGACCGGTTTGAAGCGCAGGGCCTTGGTGATCCGGACAAACGATGTGCATTCTGCATGGGCGGGATCAGATGTGATTTCTGTT
>NZ_DAONKG010000310.1:615-1463 GCF_035406105.1 Methanospirillum sp. | reverse complement strand
CGTGCAGGGCTGATGCTGCAAAAGATAAACGGGGAGTGTGTGGTATTACTGCAGATGGAATGGCAATGCGGATGATGCTGTTACGAAATGTTATGGGGGCATCCACGTACCAGTATCATGCAGCGGCGACCATCAGGACACTTCGAAAGACGGCCGAAGGAAAGGCACCATATTCAATATGTGAACCTGAAAAACTGATGGGATTTGCAACGCGGCTTGGTGTTGCAACAACCGGTTCAGATAAGGATATTGCATTGCGACTCTGTGATTATCTGGAGAAAGAATGGCATCTTTCGGGGTATGAAGAGTCGGCAGTAGTAAAAGCCCTCGCACCAGAGGAGAGACAGAATCTTTGGAGAAGTCTGGATATTTTTCCCGGAGGCATCTATTCAGAAATGATGATGGCAACCTCATCATCACTTACGAATGTGGACGGTTATTATGTCAGCCTTGCAAAAAAAGCCATGAGGATGTCAATTGCCATGGCATACCAGTCGCAAATAGTTCTGGAATACCTTCAGGACGTCATGTTTGGTATTCCAAGACCTCATATATTTCGAACAGATCTTGGCGTGCTTGACCCGGAATACGTGAATATTCTTCCAAACGGGCATGAACCATTCCTGGGATTTGCCCTTGTTATAACTGCCCGTGATCCTGTCTGGCAGGAGAAGGCCAGAAAAGCCGGAGCAAAAGGCATTCGGATTATTGCCAATATCGAAACCGGGCAGGAGATGATCCAGCGCTGGGAGATGGATGATGTATTCTATGGATATACCGGGAACTGGATCATGCAGGAAGCGATCCTTGCAACCGGAGCAGTTGATGTGTTTGTTGCCGATATGAAC
>NZ_DAONKG010000310.1:0-605 GCF_035406105.1 Methanospirillum sp. | reverse complement strand
GCACAAAAATATCAGTTCAAACTTCTCCCGGTCAGTGATCTGGTCGCTTTTGAAGGTATCAGTGATCGGATCAATTACATCCCGGAAGATGCCCAAAGCCAGGCAGAGTCTATCCTGGAGATGGGAATTTCGAACTTCCCAAAACGGAAGGCACATGTTCACCCCCTCACCGGGCTGCCAGTCCAGGAGGCCATAGTCGGGTTCTCAACGGAGAGTATTATTACCGCCCTAGGAGGATCTCTTGATCCCTTATTGAACGCCATAAAGGATGGAACGATCAAGGGAATAGCCGGGCTTGTCAGCTGTACATCACTGCGGGATAGCGGTCAGGATGTGCATAGCGTCGCTATAGCAAAAGAATTGATAAAACGGGATATTCTCATCCTATCCATGGGCTGTGGGAGTGCTGCTATGGAAGTATCGGGCCTGTGTAATCCAAAATCTGCTGATCTGGCCGGGCCAGGGCTAAAAGCGATTTGTAATGCCCTGAAGATTCCCCCCGTCCTTGCATTTGGAACGTGCACTGATACCGGCAGATGTGCAGATCTCGTGGCAGCAGTATCGGCAGCCCTTGGTGGAATTCCTATTCCGGACCTACCGGTTGT
>NZ_DAONKG010000309.1:0-2126 GCF_035406105.1 Methanospirillum sp. | reverse complement strand
GGTTCGGTTTGTCTTCAGATCACCGGTTATAATACCAATTTTCATAAGAAATGTTAAATCGTCAATTATTTTGAAGCAACTGGAGTGCTTCCTCAAGATCATCCTTAAAATTAATATTTGTATACATGTTTCCAATCTCAAACAAGGTCACCAGTCTGCCGTCATCTACAGCACACTGAATCAGATCCGGCAATTCTTTCTCCCCTCTGACCGGATGAATTGGTGTTTTTTCAATATACTGGAGAATCTCATTGTTAAAGATACAATGGCCTGTCCCCTGAATATCATTTACAGCAACCCGGGGTTTCTCTATTAGTCTGTAGATCCGGCCATCCTCACCGGTCAAAACTGTGTAAGTGCGGGATATCTTTTCCCGTTTAGGTTGATGGATAACCCCACAAAGCACAAATGGTTTCTGAGTTTGAAATTGTCTGACCATCGCAGGGATCCGAGACTCTATCAGGACTTCATCACCGAGGAAAAGGAAAAAATCATCTTTTCCCAGTTCATCACGGCAGACATCGATCGCATGAACCAGCCCCTTTTGTTCCCACTGGATAACATACCGGATGGGTTTCCCCAGAAAGTCTATCCCATAGCGGTTGATGATCTGCTCCGCGCAGTGACCAACCACGATGATGATCTCTGTAATCTCTGCCTCACATGCGCGCTTAAGATTATATTCAATAACCGGTCGACCATGAAGTTCAAGAAGACATTTATTCGTGCATTGTGTCTTCTCTCCTAGGCGTGAACCTCTTCCCCCAGCGAGAATGAGAGCTTTCATGATGTCATGAAAAGGTGTTTTTCAGATTCTATCCACCGGATGAGATTTTTAATTCCTGCGCGCGGAAGAATTACTGGCTCCCAGCCCAGTTTATGTCTGATTTTACTAATATCAGAGATAAAATACCAGAGATCTCCATGTCGCGCAGGTTCGAGATGTATATCTGATCTTTTTCCGGAAATTTCTGAAATCAATTCCAAGCATTCATGAATTGAGACTGCTGTCTTCTCTCCACCCCCGACGTTATAAATACCAGGTCTAGGGTTTTGAAAGAACGCATCAATTGCCCTGACCGCATCAGTCGCATACAAAATATCCCGGACCTGCTTATCAGTCCCGAATATTTTTATCGGTAGCCCAAGAATGGTCCGAATAGCAAAATTTGCAACCCACCCATGGTCCTCCCCTCCAAACTGCCTGGGCCCATACATGCCTGATAGCCGGTATGTTGCCGCTTTTAGTCCGTATGTATCGGTATAGGCCTGCACATAGAGTTCGCCGGCGCGCTTTGAGGCATGCAGTGGTGAAAGTTGACCGGTCATGATGGGATATGATTCATCAATGGCAGGAGGTGTCCTAACAAACCTGTCCTCCTGTTCCTGAATCTCCTGGTTGATACCATTACCATATACATGAATGCTGGAGCAGGAGACAACCGGTACATCATATCTCCTCGCTGCTTCAAGAACATTAACTGTTCCGTTGACATTTGAGGTGAGGTCAAGGTCAGGATGGTCAATAGCAATAGTCATAGCGGGCTGAGCAGCAGTGTGTGCAATAGAGTCACATCCCTGAGCCGCTGACATGAGGGATTCTTTATCCCGTATGTCCCCTTCAATTATTTGGACTCCTCGTTCTTTAAGAAATGATGCATTGTACATCCGTGACCCTTCTACCTGGTAGCTGGTACGGGACAACTCAAATTTTGTCAGGTTGTCAAAGGCAATTACCTCATCACCCCTGCTTTGATAATATTCACAGATATGTGATCCAAGAAATCCACAGCCACCGGTTACGAATATTTTCAAGAGTAACACCACCCGAAATGTTCTTTGAATTATGGTTATAATATGAGATATATGCTTTTTTGGTTTGATCCTTCCGGATCAGTTGTGTAGAACAGCTTCACATCGTTCATATAACTGCCGGCAGAAATATTCCCATTTTAGATGTTCCTGAACCCATCTTCTGCCATGTTCAGCCTGGAGGAGATAATCTGAGTAATGCTCCATTATATGGAGCACCGTCTCACCGTAGGAGCGGGTCACCATTCCAATCCCCTTTTCGCTGATGATGGATGATGATGTGATGTCAGGTGAGACTATGATAGGGGTTCCTG
>NZ_DAONKG010000308.1:908-2148 GCF_035406105.1 Methanospirillum sp. | reverse complement strand
GACAAACCGGTATTCGGGGAGATCCTTTGGAGTACTTACCAGTACCATGACTTCTACACCATAGGCATTGTTCGATCCGGTATTCTCAATATCAACGCTCACATCATAGGTGATAGAACGTGATTCCGGTGACACATTCACCTGCTTGATGGTCGGAACAAGCGAGAGCTCCGGAGGTGCGTAACTACTGCATCCGGCAGAGAGGATACACGATAAAAGCACACCTATGAGCATGAGTTGCACAGCATTCATGACTCCCGCCCCAGTTCCGTGATTTTTATCTCAGCTTCCGCAAGGCGCTCCTCACATTGTCTGACCAGTGCCATGCCCTCTTCATACATGGTGATCATCTCATCAAGGCTGGTGCTGCTGTCTTCCATCTTCCGTACGATCTCTTTTAACTCACCAATCAGCTCTTCATACTTCTTTGTCATGGTACACCTGTGTTACTGTTGCATCTGCTTTCCCATCCATGAACCGGATCTGTATTACCTCCCCGGGTGCAAGCCGGGTACAGGATCTGATCACCGTTCCTGCCGAACTGACCATACAGTATCCTGCCGAAAAGATTGCATCCGGCCCTCTCGCTTTGATAATGGCGGATAATGAACTGATACATGCCCGCTCGGTCTGGAGCCGGCCCTCCACCCTGGATATGAGACGTTCTTTTAATTCGCTTAGAAAGGCTTTCCGTTCGGGAATCTCACGCCTGATAAATACGAGCGGATTTCTCCCTTCAAGACGGCCACGGAGTTCTGCAAGCTGGAAGGAGGCACGATCCATGGTACTCTGTGCTCCCCGTATCATCCGGTCGGTGATATCGGCCAAAGCCTCCTGCCGAATCCTAATCTCACGAAGAAGCCTGGCCATTGAAAGACGGTCACGAACATAATTGAGATCTTCCTGCGCTGATTCAAGACGGTTTACCAGCTGAAGGGACATCCGTCTCTTCATATGCATCAGGGCATCCCGTTCGCTCTCCCGGTCCGGCACACACTGTTCTGCCGCATGCGATGGTGTGGAAGCGCTCACATCCGCAGCAAGGTCTGCAAGGGTGATGTCCACTTCATGCCCGATAGCCGCTATTACCGGTACCGGACAAGTGACGATGGCCTCAACCACACAGGGGTGATTAAACGCAAAGAGATCCTCATGACTACCCCCTCCTCTGCCGACGATGAGCACATCCACCATATCCTGCACTCTGATGATGGCACGTGCGATATCCTCATGGGCCGTT
>NZ_DAONKG010000308.1:0-898 GCF_035406105.1 Methanospirillum sp. | reverse complement strand
AAACCGTTTTGAGATGACATTTCTGATATCATGGATGACGGCACCGGTAGATGAAGTGACCACTCCGATCCGGACCGGATATTTCGGGGGGGTACGTTTTCGTTCAGGGCTGAACCATCCTTTTGCAGCCATCTCGCGCCTCCATTTCTCGATCAGGAGGGCACGCTCACCGGCACCTGCGGGACGCATCTGGGTTATCTGAAACGAGTACCGTCCGCCGGGTTCATAATGCGAGATAGAGCCATATGCCCTGACCTCCATCCCGTCATCGGGAGTAAAATCCAGATACCGTGCTGCATTTCTCCATATAGTGCAAGATATAACCGATTCCTTTCCTGCAACCTGTTCCGAGAGAGAGAAATAGAGATGACCTGAACTGTGCCGCTTAAAATTTGTAATTTCACCGCAGATCCAGATATTCTGTAGGGATTCGTCCTCCAGCAGCCGGGTAATCATTCTGGAGACTTCAGAGACACGGAGTGTCACCGGACCGTCTGTTTTGTTCCACTTGTGAAGGGTTGCCTGGCCCATGATCACCTGATCGATTATCTTCATCCGGATAGATAATGTCTGGTAATGGATATTTCGTTCTCAAGCATGTTCTTTCATGATGCCACCCTTGAGGATGTATTCCGTGCGACTGGCGCCTCAGGTGCAGACACCCTTGAGTTCTGGCTTGAAACTCCCGATTTCTGGCTGAAAGGATTACAGATATCTGATCTGAAACGGTGGATGATCCAATACCCGACCAGAGCCCCCCTTTCCATTCATGCTCCGGTTCTGGATCTGAATCCCTGTTCGATTAACCCGGATGTGCGGGAGGTCTCGATCCGGTGGATTCTGCGATCGATTGAACTGGCTGATCGCATGGGAGCATCCGTCTGTACGATTCATCCGG
>NZ_DAONKG010000307.1:0-2151 GCF_035406105.1 Methanospirillum sp. | reverse complement strand
CCCATATTGGCAGTATTCCTGAACGTACAGTTGGATATCACGCAATTACTTGCCTTATACATCCATATGCCTGCATCTGTTCCTTCAATTACAACATTTTTAATAGTTATATCATTGAGAGCAGTACCGGCATTTATATAAATTCCAGATGTAAAGCCTGTTGATCTTCCCCGGATTGTATTTCCTCCCCCATCAATGGTAACGCCGGAGGCTTTTATCTCGAAAATGTTCAGTTTTTTCAGGCCGTCAATATCCCGCTTGAGCACATAATATCCGGGCTTGGTAATTTCAGCAGGTGAATACACCGGGACTGCTCCCTCAGGTCCTGTTAATGCTCCGGGAACGACTGGCTGCTGACTTGTGATTCTGTTGTTGTCTGTATCAGGTTCGATGAAGTAATTACTCGTATCGAGCACGACCATCACCCGGTATTCACCCTTTTTCAGGTGTGTCGGCATCGACCAGCTCTTGGTATATGTCCTGACTTCTCCTGCCCCAAGTCTGGTATCAGTGATATCACCCCCTATCTGGGTACCAATCTCATCCTCCCTGCCAACACGGACCAGATAAGCCCGAAGTTTGTACCCCGGAGCCTCACGATCTCCCGTGTTCTTTACGGTGATGGTAACAATCAGTCGTTCATCCGGGATCGTTCCAAGGCTTATCTCCTCCATATCAGAGATGTCCATCTTTACCGTTGCATCAATAATTGCAACATCCGGGCCGGATTCAGCGTCTCCTTTTTTCTGGGTATCAGCCCAGGCAGTTCCGGCAACAACCCCGGTAACAAGGAGGACAAAGAGAAGCATCACCCCATACATCATAACGGGATCTTTTTGAGGTGCCCGGTTTCCCCTGTTTTGTATGTACCACATCACAACTCCCCACATCCCACATATACGAATGAGCAGATGAGAAGTATTGATTTCAGTGAATAAAAAACGTAGTGATATCAGCTCAGGCACTGAACTGAAGAGTGCGAGGAGGGTGATTTGAACACCCGGACCCCTTCGGGAACGGACCCTAAATCCGTCGCCTTTGACCTGGCTCGGCAATCCTCGCTCAAGAAAAATTATGAATTCAGTTTGCATCAGGGGTTTTGCGCCCCTCAATCTCTGAACGAACCTGACTTTGAAGTTTTTCAAACTTCTCCTGAAGCATCTTCTCCTGTTTCTCAATTGATCTGATCCTGATCTCCAGTGTTTCAATCTTTTCAGAAACTTTCGCGATGACTTCAGATTTTGGTTTCTGCATGACGACCGTTCCAACACTCATATACACTGCGGCCGAGTCATCAGTTTCTTTCAACTCTTCAACCGCTTTTCGTGCTTCCTGTGCAGCCAGTTCATATTGGCTTTTTTGAGAGAGGATGGTCTGCATCTGCTGTTGCATCTGCTGAAGCATATTGATCTGATTCTGCACCTTGGGCGAAATATTCTGCATCCTTAACTCCTCCTATTCATTTGTTCTTCCCGCCTTTTTAGTTGTCTGTACCATCTCCTCTGCGATCTGAACCAGTCTGAGCCAGGTGTTCAGGGCAGCCCTGAGCGCCGTGAGGTCATCGGCCAGAATCCGGATTTGAAGCGAGTTGTCTGAAACAGCATGGACGCTGCCACGGGATCTTCCAATCTCACCAGCGTCTGACTCCGGGGCCAGGGATGCAGCAATGACCCCGGCATCAGGGGTGTCAAAGGTGAAGACTGCCTCATGCTTCATCAATGATACCTCTCTCAAGCACGAGTCTCATACAACGCCTTTGCGGGCCGTCAAAGGCAAGTATCAGTTCATCTGCATTATCACAAAACTCAACCTGACATGTTCCGTCATCAAGAACTGTTCCCAGTTCGTGATCTGATGTCCTGATACCCCTGGTAAGCATCCCTTCACGGACACCGGTCTCGTGCTTTTTTATGACACGAACAAGGCAGGGCTCCCCATCGCGATAAAACGTCATCAGGATCTCTGATCTCTGTTGCTCAAGTACTACGAACAGATCATGTTCACTTGCGATTTCACGAAGTCCGTGTTTTCCGCGTGACAGATATCTGGCACCGGTTGCAAATGCGAGATCTTTTGCAATAGCCCGGATTGCAGGCGTTGAACGACGGGAGGTGGTGACCAGAGTCATCTGGCCTTTAATTCTTTAATTGC
>NZ_DAONKG010000306.1:0-2171 GCF_035406105.1 Methanospirillum sp. | reverse complement strand
ATCACGCAGGAGAATCCTGCGATTACAAATGCAGATTTTGAGGTCAAGAAGGCTTGGTATGCTCTTGATAATCTGATGATTAACGCTGGTATGAAGAATATCAGGTTCTGGAGACGGTATCAGATAGATCAGCGTTCTGGTGTTCTGGCTGCGTTTTGTGTAAAGATATGGGCACGATGTGAGGCCGGCGAGCCAGAGAAAACGAAGCCTGCTGTTTCTGCAGGTACCTGTATGCGGCAGGGTGAAATACCCAAAATGGCACGACCGGCAGTCCTCACCATCGCTGGTTCAACATATGAAGTCAAATACTGGTACCAGGTTCTGGAACACACCGTAAAAACTGTTTATGAGAAAGAGCCACAGAAGTTTGACCGTATTGTCCGCGAGTATCCCGGCTATTTCTCTGATGATCCCTCACGGTATAAATCACGGATCGGTTCATATTCATACAAATCACGGTTTGGGAGGTATCAGATCAGGGATATGTGTCTGAATATTGTCCGTCTGGTCGGGTGGAATGAAGAGGTCTGGTGCCTGACCTGTGAATGAAAATTGAGATTGTTTGATGAAATTTTCATGACTGCTGTTCATTCATCTCGGGTAAGATCTGCGCTTTTCATCAGATCATGGAAGAGACCTGGACCCAGTGTATGGGGTAAAGGAATTGACACGTGTGTATTGATCCGTCTTTTATAAGAATTACATGACTTCCACGGTGACGTTCCAACTGTTTCCCCGCCCTGGTAAATGCAATGACGGCTGCTTTGCTACTCACAACCGGTACTGGAAGCATGCATTGGAATGTCAATATGGGTTAACTGAATCGTAAGAGGTAGTCCCTGTTCTCTTCTTACATCAACACATAACTCAATAGTTTTTTGGATATTCCAAAGAGTATATTCTTCTATCCTTCAAAGGTAGGTATTGCTCCTGCCGTACCCATGACTGGTGTATACTTTCACTTTGGGCGGGATTCTGATTCATTTTGCTGTGGTCCGGTACCCATGAAATAAATAAGGAACACTTATACCTGTTGGTGCACCATGTTTGTTGACGAAATTTTCGCCAACAAAGATCTCCCCGATACGTCTGGAGCACGGAATGTCTGATATATCAGATCCATATATAATCCATTACCCCTGGATTTGCGCAGTGAGCGATGATACAGCAGGCCAGGTCGAGCTCATCGAATGCTTTGACTGTATTGGCGGTGCCATGTGGGTGAAAAAACATTATGCACAGTCACCCCTTGTCACTGATGTAAGAACGGTCGGGTCTATGAACCGATTTCTTCTTCGCACCGGAGAGGTTGACCTTGCTCTGGAAGGTTCCCGATTTCCGGCCGGTATATCTAAAGTTGCAATCAATGGGGACGAGATAGCTATCTCCTATATTGGAATGGGCGGGGGTGGAGTAGGTGCTACCATCTGTAGGGCAAGCGCAGAGGGAGTGCTTCGATCCGTATATGACGAATCTGGCGGGGGAAAGATCGCCGGGTCAACCATCGTCCTTCCGAAAAAGAGCCGGGTTCTTATCGGTGTTGATGATACGGACACACCAGAGGAAGGGGCAACCTGGACCCTGGTACATAACATTTCACGGGTAGTTGCAAATGAAAAACACCGGTACCTCTCTCATACAATCGTCCAGCTCTTTCCGGTTCCCTTCAGAACAAAGAACTGTGTGGGTGTGGTCGCCGAGTTTGCAAGCAGCGACCCGGAGGATCTGGCAGAACGGTTTGCAGAACTTCTGAAGAGATACACACTCTCTGAAGAGACCGGGATGGCTGTTTTTACCGGCTTTTCTCCGGAGCGTCTGCTTGAGTTTGGATGGCGGACAAAATCGGGACAGGTATCCGTGGCCGATGCGAGGGCTCTTGCAGGTGCCGATCTGAAAATTTGGATAAACGGCCGGGGCATCACCGGGGCAATAGCTGCTATCCCCTTTTACACCCGGTATGATGAGGGACTTACTCTATGTGGCCAGAGCTGAAATCCCGGCTGCTCAATGCAGGTACTGCATATCTGACGGGAGTTTCAGCAGATGATTATATCGCACGATCACGTGCCGGGCCGGGAGCCGGAAAAGAGGGCTCAGTATTCTTCTCTCTCGATGGCAGGCGGGTCAGACTTGCCCTTTCTGATAAAAGCCGGGTTGAATTATGCCATTTT
>NZ_DAONKG010000305.1:0-2177 GCF_035406105.1 Methanospirillum sp. | reverse complement strand
CCTTCCCCTGGATATGACCGCCCAGCAGATGGTTGTAGCGGTCACCACGCTGACGATGTACTTCCCCTGTGCCGGGGCTTTTGCAGTACTGTATCGTGAGCTTGGGCTCTCCGGAATGATAAAATCGGTTATCGTTATGGCAATCACCGCATTTTTCGTGGGTGGAATCATGCGGTTCATCCTGATTGGAGTATAACAAGGTCAGGAGTGAACAGATCTGATGATCAGGTACCTTTTCAGTCCTTCGAGGAGATCCAATAAAAAATTCCCCGTTCCCCACTTTTTGCCTGCACGATACCCTGCTGAACCATCAGGGCCAGTTTTTTTCTTACCTCCGGTGCCTGAAGACCCGTCATATGTGCGATATCTTCAGCAGTACAGGGGCGGCGACGGAGTGTTTCGTCAATCCGGGCGATACTGTCATCCTGGGTAAGAAGAGTACCTGACTCATCAAATCCGGTGATATCAACCGGTATCCCTCCTTCAGCGAAGAACTCCTGGATCCTCTGTAATTGCAGCGGGTCAGGTGCAGATACCCATGCCTCGGTTCCCGGCCGGTCAAGATAATTGAGCTGGATCCGGTCCGGCCTGATGCGATATACCGCTGACCGGAGCAGGCTGAGTTCATTTTCAATGGTGTTCAGTCCGGGGATCAAAAATACCTCAAGCCAGATCTGACCTGAATACTCGTTCCTCAGGCTTTCTAGTCCCTGGATGATCCTGGTTACCGATAATCCCGGAACCGGACGGTGAATTCTCTCGAAAATCTCTTGTGTGGGTGTGGTTATCGTCGGACTTACGAGATCAGCACGGAGAAGATCCCGCCGTACATCCGGGTCAGTACAGAGACTTCCATTTGTCAGGACCGCCACCTGATACTGATCATAGTTTTGTTTCAGGTGGGCCAAAACAGGGCCGAGGGAGAGCGAGAGGGTGGGTTCGCCTGATCCGGCAAACGTAATATAATTAAGTTTTGGAGTTGAGGAGAGGATAGTATCCAACTGGTGGATGATCTCATCGGTTCTGAAAAATTCCCTTCGCTGTGATGTGAGATCAGTTGTTGCCCCGCATTCGCAGTATACACAGTTGTATGAGCATGTCTTAAAGGGGATGAGGTCAATTCCCAGAGATCGTCCAAGTCGTCTTGAGATGACCGGCCCGAAAATATGGTGAGTCATAGTTTCAATAGGATACCTGATTAATCGTATTCACTGGTTTTTTTCAATGGAATGATATGCAATCCATCTATCTTTAACAAAATATGATTATGTTTGAGTCTTTTTAGTATTCTATCATATTCTGAAAATCCTGAGTGAAAGAAGGTGGAAAAATTGGTTATACTCCGGAAACCACCGGAGGGATGTATGCTGACATCGGTACCGGATTTTGAACAATATTTCTCTGGTTCAGCTCTTCAAGGAGCCGGGATATCTCTTCGCGTTCATCCGGGTGGGACACTCCTGCCTTTTCGTACTGCTCAATTGCAGTTTCAAGGGCTGATTTCGCTTCTGCATACCGGTTTAAGCTATAGAGAACCCTTCCCTTTCCTGCATATGACGCCCATTTGGAGGATGCTCCTTGTGCATATGAGATGGCTTTCGTATAGGCATCAAGAGCTGACAGAAATCTTTTCTGACTTTCAAGAGCTATTCCAAGACCATACCATGCATCGGATGAATCAGGTTTGAGTTCTGTTGCAGCCTGAAACGCGGTATATGCAGCACGGTAATTTCCCCCCTCAAGAGCAGCAAATCCTTCTGACATATATGTTTCATATGCATCTGAAGCGATTACCGGAGTCGGAGTCGGGGTGACTCCCCGATCCAGGACCGTACTCGTCAGGTTTTGATCGATCTGGGCTAGCAGCCAGTTTGGGGCACTAAAGAGTGAACCATGGGACCATCCGGGTTCGTAGGGGATCATCCCTGAAGGGACAAGTTCTGGATCAAAAGAATACCCGTTGTAGTATGTTTTGTTGACATCCGCACCAGAAGGGCTTCCCAGAATAATCAATGTTATAGCCAGTACGAAGAGTATTGATGTGAGATGAGACATAGATAATTGATCTCATATGGGAAATAAATAGTTTGTCCTATGAACACAATTATCATCAGACGCTGTAATGGGTATGTTCCAATGTCTCAAATATCAGAAAAACAAATTTACCTTATATGGAA
>NZ_DAONKG010000304.1:0-2181 GCF_035406105.1 Methanospirillum sp. | reverse complement strand
ATGCTTCTCTCCTGCGGTATTTTCAAGAAGAAGCATGGTCCCCGGTTCTCTACCTTCAAGTGCGGTGTCAATTGCCCGAACAACCCGTGCCTTTCCGTGCGCATGGTCATCTCCGGCATGTCCCAGATGAGTGATAAGATAAGGAATGTGGAGGGCCTGACATCGGTCAAGTTCCATCCTTAACGCATCGATCGACTTCTCATACATTGCAGAATTGTCTCCGGCAAGATTGGGGAGATAGGAGATATGAGCAAATACTATTCCAGGTCTGAACTTTTCGCTTTCGTGAACAAAGGCATCAGAATCCTGGGTTTCGATTGGTTTCGCCTTCCAGCCCCGTGGATTTTTGGTAAATATCTGAAAGCAGTCACATCCCCGCTCTCTAGCCCGGTCAAAGGCATGTACTAATGACCCGGCTATGGATACATGAACTCCGACCTGTCGAGGTGTCATGGTACTCATGGATGAATGAGAATGGTCTTCTCTTCCAGATAATGGAAGAGGGCATACCGGCCGTTTTCCCGCCCAAGACCAGATGACTTGACACCTCCGAAGGGTACTTCAGGAGGTATTCTCAGGTGCTGGTTCACCCAGACAATACCGGCATCAAGCTCCTGGGTCGCCCGCGATATTATTCTCATGTCATGGGTCCATACTGATGCACCAAGACCAAACCGTGTTGCGTTCGCACGCTCAATTGCGTCAGATATGGAGTCAAATCCTGATATTGGAAGAACGGGACCGAATACTTCTTCACGCATGACCGGCGCATCAGGATCGACATCAGTGAGGATGGTTGGAGGATAAAAAGAACCCATAGTGTAGGGGTTAGAATCTGGTATCTCCCCCCCGGACATGACGGTGCCCAGCTGGTTATTTACTGTCTCCTGCACCAGGGAATGGATTGTATCCCGTTGTCTTTTGGTATGAACCGGCCCTATATCCACACCTGGTGTAAGCCCGTTTCCAACCTGAAGTGCACCGGCCAGTTCCCTGACACGCTGGACAAAGGGTGCATAGATCTTGGTATCAACAAATACCCTTTTTATTGCAGTACAGGTCTGGCCACAATTAAAGAACCTGCCTGAAACTGCTCCTTTCGCTGCCGCTTCAAGGTCCGCATCCCTGCAGACGATCATGGCATCACTCCCGCCAAGTTCAAGGATGGTCTTCTTGAAGGTTTTTGCTGCATGCTCTGCAACCTGAATGCCTGTCGATACAGCACCGGTGAATGAGAGTGATCTGATATCCGGATGTCTGGCAAGTGCCTCTCCTACCACCTCTCCAGATCCGGTGACCAGCTGGAGGACTGATTCAGGAACACCAACACGGTACAAATATCCTGCCAAGGCTTTACAGGTCAGGGGAGCGGTCGTAGATGGTTTAACGATCATCGTATTTCCGGTAGCAAGCACCGGCCCAATCTTCCACCCCATAATGAGGACCGGCATATTCCAGGGGATGATGGCCGCACATACACCGAGTGGCTGTCGCATGACCATCATGTGCCCATAATTTTTACTCAACCCATAGTCACCATGCATCGTGCCGGATATTGAAGCATAATACTCGAGTACCCGGGCAAATCCTGCCACCTCATTCAACGATTCACGCAGTGGTTTTCCCTGTTCCCTGGTAAGCAGGCGGGCAAGATCTTTTTGATCAGCCCGTATAAGCTGAGCTGCTGAAAAGAGGAGTTTTGACCGGTCAAGGGGATCGGTTTGAGACCAGGACCTGAAGGCTTCCCATGCGATACTGACCGCATTATTCACATCATCATATGTTCCTGCAGGAACGCTGCCGACAAGACTTCCATCAGCAGGATTATAGACGTCGTATGATTCCTGGTTCATAGGAGCCGGCTTTGATCTCATGCTCAGAGATTATGATGGAGGAATAAAAATCTCAATGGTTCGGTGTAAAAGAAAAGGAGATGCAGGTCAGCTGCAGACTGTCCCATACATATGGTCAAGTCTCTGCGCAATACCTTCCCATCTGAACTGCCGGTACACCTTGGATCGTCCGGTTCTGCCAAACCTTGAGAGACGATTTGTATCTTCAAGGGCCTGGCATATACCTTCTGCTAACCGGTCAGCCGAGACTGGGACTTTTATACCATCCCGATATGACTCAATATTCTCATGTAACCCGCCGACATCACACGCAACCACCGGTCGTCCT
>NZ_DAONKG010000303.1:0-2187 GCF_035406105.1 Methanospirillum sp. | reverse complement strand
CTGGATTGCCTTGAATGCAATGGTCTGTGTGGGGTTTTTCGGTGTGATCTGCTGTTTCATCTTGGTAAGCCGTTCAAGATCCTCCCTGGAAATGACAGGTTCATATGGAAATCCGAGGAGCTCTTCAGGTTTTCGATCCATTCTGACACAAAAAGGATGGTTCACCCGCTTTAATATCCCGTCAGGTGTACACCGAAAGACAAACTCATTCAGGTCTTCAGATACTATTTTCAGCTCTTTTTCACAGATCTCAACCTCACGCCTGGCAATCGTAAGATCGGTCACGTCCTCAATCAGAAAAGCGCATCCTGCCCTGCCATCGTCAAAGACGACTGGGATGATCCGTATTTTGAGATCTCTTTGATTCTTTTTATCAGGAGTAGTAATCCGTATCTCTGCCGGAGTTCCCAGAACTGCCCGTCTGCAGAGTTCGGGCATCGAATCATCATAGAGGGGAGCCAATTCTGTATCGGTCAGTTCCTTTCCGGTAATATCCCCCACGATTCCATAGTCTGCAAGGTCTGGTGAGTACTCCTTTACGGTTATTCTGGTGGTGAAGAGGATGAACGGACCAGTATAAAACCCCCGGATCACTGCAGCAGGCACCCTGTTTGAGAGATGGTAGACTTTTGAAGTCCCCATAATCCTCAGATCAACATCTCCTTTCATCTGAAGCATGTCAAGATATTTTGCTACCGTTGTCCGGTGCAGATGCAATTGTCGTGAAATATCGGTTATTGAAAGTCCCTGCGGAGATGTACGCAACAAATCCTTAATGGTTGCAATCTCCTCGTAATCACCAATCATCTCTTCTCTCCTGTCTGCCCCGGCATCTGGGATGAAAATGTCGTACATATTCATCCGGGCTCCTTCCTGATAAACCTGTCCGGTTTTACATGCGACCTCAAGTATGATTTGAGAATTGTAAAACCGATTATTGTGCTCAATAAACCGACAATTTCATCATATTCATCAGAATTAAATGTACGACATATTTGTACTACGAATACTATGTATTAATCACTACGCAAGCAATCTAATTTGAGATGCTTAGCATTATGCCTGGACCATGTACCTGCCCTGACGGGGGTATTCTGGAGTGGTTAAATCAGTGTGATTCTGCCAAAAGAGGAGTTGGATAATGTCTGAAGATTTTCATGTCATCGTACATTCAAAGTCATATCTCCCTGATCCGGAGTATAAGGAACAGTCCCATATGGGTGATTATAAAAAGGCATACCAGGAATATCTGGATGATCCGGAGCGGTTCTGGGATAGAATGGCCCGTGAGATCGACTGGATAAAACCCTGGGAGAAGGTACTTGAATGGGATTTTCCCTATGCCCGGTGGTTCTGCGGCGGAACCTTAAATATCACTACCAGTTGTCTTGACCGGCATATAAAGGCCGGAAGAAGGAACAAACTGGCCCTGATATGGAGGGGTGAGGATGGCGAAGAGCGCGTGTATACGTACCGGCAGCTGCACCGTGATGTGATGCGGTTTGCAAATGCTCTCAAAAGACTTGGTATACAAAAGGGAGACCGGATCTGCTTTTACATGCCCCTGGTTCCTGAACATGTTATCGCACTTTTGGCCTGTGCACGGATCGGTGCCGTTCATTCCATCGTCTATGCAGGTTTTGGGGCAGAGGCACTTCATGCTCGCATCCGTGATGCTGAGGCAAAAGTCGTCATCACTGCTGATGTGGGAAAACGCAGGGGGAAGGTCTTATCCCTTCGCAGTATTGTTGATGATGCCATCAGGAATGCACCCAGTGTTGAGAAGGTCATCGTCCTCTGCCGCGAAAAATGTTCAGTTGAGCTGTACTCTGAGATGGAAGAGGATTTTTACAGCCTTCTTGAGGGAGTGGATGCAAATTGCCCGCCTGAAGAGATGGATGCTGAAGATCCGCTCTTTATCCTCTATACCAGCGGAACGACCGGAATGCCAAAGGGAATCGTCCACACATGTGGGGGATATGCAACCGGTGTCCATTATACGACGAAATATATCTTTGACCTGAAAGAGAATGACGTTTTATGGTGTACTGCCGATCCCGGCTGGATCACCGGGCACAGTTACATCATCTACGGGCCGCTGTTGCTGGGCGCGAGCAGCCTGATATACGAAGGGGCGCCCAACCACCCGTTTCCCGACCGCTGGTGGGATATCGCTGAGCGGCACGG
>NZ_DAONKG010000302.1:0-2223 GCF_035406105.1 Methanospirillum sp. | reverse complement strand
GAAAACAAACTCAGAGGCCATCTGCAAAATGGTTATTCTTCATGTTCAGAAGAGTAAGGCAGATGAAGGAAATTGATACATTCAGAATAATGGTACGAATTCTAAATTTCACCGATGAATTAAGAGAAATCGTTCGATTGTCAGGGCCGCATGTTCAAAAATATTATGCGTGACTTTTTTGGTGCAGAATGTCGGAGATACAGCGGGTTTTTTAAAAAACCGGCATTATCTTTTAAAGGTCGCGACGATTTCTGTGTTCTTTATGGTATGATCCGCAAGAACCATGTCAATCCCTGTACGGTCCAGATTATCAGTAAGATCACCAATATCCAGTGCATACAGCATAAACCGATACCGATGGGTCTGGCCGGTGGGAGGGCAGGGGGGGTAGTACGAATTTTCCTTTGCCGTATTTATCCCGATGGACATGTGTGATGACCCGGACGGGGTGGAGAATGCCTCAGGAATTTTCTCGGTTTCCGGGGGGATATTGTAGACTATCCAGTGGGTGAATGTTCCCAAAGGCGCATCAGGATCATCAAGCATACATACAAGACTTCGGGTGCCGTTTGGGATATTGCTCCATCTTATCTCCGGGTTTTTCTTCTGCCCCAGGCAGGTGTACTCCGTCGGGATCGATGAACCATTCACGATGGTTCCATTGGCAACGGTAAGGGTCAATGGGGCTGGATTTTCTTGTTCGGTTATCATAAAAGTCTCCTGTGCGGTCACTTCAGCACTGACGCCGGCACTCATCAATAAAAGAAGGAGAAGGAGAAGGATACCGAGAATGGGAGTATGCCATCTGTTCATAATGGTCATAGTGCATCAGGAGGTATAAGTATTTTTGTGCATCCCAGGGTCAATCAACCGGAATGGATCCTCCCATTTCCATGGGATGGTATTCAGCTATGATATCTTTTCTTACGTATCAGGATCACTCCAAAGCGGTGTATCAGATCTGACCGGAGAAATAATCACCTGATCTGAGGGGATCGGAGCAAAATTTTCTCCAGGGCTTTTTTTGTCCGATTGAGAAACGGGGTCTATTATGGCTTTTGTATCCACACATTCAGGAGATCGGAGAAAATCTGCAGGGGCACAGTATGATGAGGGAAGAGTATCTGCTTTCCGGAGGGGGTCATGTGCTGTCTGTGCACCTAAAATTTTTCTCCGACCACGTTCTAACTCTGCATTATGGGTTTTATTTTCAGATGAAAACGCATTCTGACCCCCTTTTACCGGAGAAAAATCTTCTCCGATCGGGTATTTTTGCGTTCCGGTTTCTCCGGTCACATCACCAGGAATGCAGGAAGTCACATCTGATATGGTATCGTCTTCATCAAAGTCCGGATGATCCGTATCATCGTCATCTGCATCAGATAACCAGCATCCTCCTCCCGATGACCACATCTGATACAGCTTCTCATTCCACATATACACGACCTGGGATTTGCTCCTGGTATCGATGATATCTGTCCGGTACAGGTAGGTTATCGCAGGACATTTCTCCAAAAGACCGCTATATGAACTATTCTTCCCATTTCCCCGTATGGTTTTGCGAACGGCATCATATGACTTTCCAGAGAGATCCACGAGCTCTTTCATGGTAAGATTGCTCCATTCTCGAACTGAATTGCATACGCTCCATCAGAATGGGCGGATGAGAACGGACACTGATCAAAGAGAAAGAGCCGGCCGGTGCCGTATGGTTTCTCCCGGAATGAGAGTCCGTAACCCGAGAGCCAGTCCCCAAGGTCGAGTGATTCGCCCTTTTGCTTGTGATTTGTTCTGACCGGTTCAGGCGGGGAAGGGAGGAGTGATGACAGGTGCATGAGGAGTTCGCGGGAGACGATGGCAATCTCTGCCGGTGAATGTATAATCCGTGAACGCCGATGTGGCCGGTCATTGACAGAATCGCCCTTCTTAGCCATGGTTCCGTAGAGTTTCCAGAGCTGGGCAGCTTTTGATACTGACGTGTCAACCCCGGATCTCTCGTCGGAGAAAAAGCCTGATGTGACAGTAAGTGCCTTTTTTATGAGTTCTCCACTCGCCGAATCGTTTGGGAGGTCGATGCGGTAGAGGAGGTGGGCGCCATTGCCGGAATCCGCGAATACCGGTTCAGGCCACCCCATATCAGAGAGGAACTGTCTGATCTTCTCCGCCTTTTCCACGGCATCCGTATGTTCACGATCTGAAGAGGATATACCAGACGGACGGCGG
>NZ_DAONKG010000301.1:0-2262 GCF_035406105.1 Methanospirillum sp. | reverse complement strand
GCGGTCATGCTGTCACCACCTGGTCACAGGAGGAGGGAGTTAAGATAACCCTCCTGATATTGTCTCCTGCATTCATCAGCCGGCTGGGTATGGTTACAACGTCACCGGATGGAAGCCGGATATCGATGTTGCCCTTCCGGGTGTATACCACGCCTGCAGGACCAAGACTATTCTTATCCAGGTCCCTCAGTGGGATGGTATACCCACGCTTCAGTAATGACAAATCATCATTACCTATCAGGTATGATGTATTATCTGTTTCAAGCGTGAAACCTGCCGGGGTGTGCTGGAAGGTGCAAGAATCCATCTTATACCACTCCTGCCTTCTGTTCTCTTCTGAATGCAGCCAGGCAGTTCTTAACCTGGTTGTTATCGGTCCCGGCTGCTCTGCAATGTCCGTTTCTTCCAGCATAGCAGAATGACAGGCACATGGTCCGGGCCTGGTGTGCTTCGGTTATTGTCATTTTTTTCACTTCCTAAATTAAATTTTGAGTGCCGGGAGTTCTCCGGCTCTCCGGTATTTCCACATCATCTCCATGATGTTTGCCTGGTGGTTCAGGTCCAGGTGTTGGTATCTGGTCATCCGGGCCACCAGTTCTTCTACGGTCATTCCATCATCTAAGAGTCTCTGAATTGCCCCGGTGTATTTTTCCCAGAGCTTTTCATCCATGCTTTTTTCGATTTCTTCTGGTGTGGTCATCTCTGTCACCTCGCTACACTACTATCTTAGCTTCAATAGTATATATATTGTTCGAACAATGTTAGAACAAATACTATTATGTCATGACAAAATAAATACAATATACGAATAACGTTTAGGGAATGAAAGAAATGGAAATAACCGCAAAATGCTATAAAACAATAGACAAGCAGGTCAAAACTCAGGGAAACTCAGGTGCCGTTTATGTCCCGAAGTCCTGGTCAGGGAAAGAAGTCCGGGTCCTGCTCCTCGAGCCGTTAGAAGAAGAGTGACAGTGTACAAAGTGTACATGGTTGCATACATACTGTCAGTATCCATTTTGGCTACTGTCCGGTATTGACACTTTGTCAAGTGTAGAGTATTTTCGCTTCTTTTCTTAATCGGAGAAGAATTACTCCCAAGACACCGTTATGATAACGGGGGGATGACCCCCCTGGTGAGCGAGAAGCATGTGCGAAAATTGACCAGCACCGTTCACCGGTTGGCGTGGGAGAGAGCACGGCCCCCGGATCATCACGGTTGGATCAGAGTGACCCGTCTACAATATCCCAGATGACCAGGTATTCACCGGCCGCTCTTGCTTCCTGCTCGGCCTGCAGGATCTTTTCTGCTCTGTCCGGATCATCTTCTTCAATCGTTACAAACCGGATCTTATGTTGCCTGCCGGCCTGCTCGAGTCTCTTGAGTCTTGCTTCCAGGTTCATTGCTCACCGCCCAACAGCCGGGTCAGAGTGTCCCGGTCTACCTGGTCAAGCCTGTCAGGGTCACAGTCACACCGGAGTAACAGCCGGGCAACCTGACCACAGGCAGGACCGGACAGGGTCCCGGTATACCCGGTCACCTGCCGGATGATCTTCAGGGCTTCCGTCTCGACCTTCTCGTCTGACCAGGACAGGGCCGGGTTTCGTGCTGCAGGTGTCATCTGTTCCAATCGTTCGATTCTGGTTTCAATGTTCATAGTCTCTCCTCGAGTGCACGGAGACGGGCTTCAATTGATTCCAGCTGCTCGTCCCTGATGAGAGAACCGTGCGTCTTAATCGCTTCAATCAGAAGCCTCGTCTTCGCGTCACGCATCTTTTCAGTATCGGGTTCAGATAGCCGGCCAGCTATAGATTTCTTATCCAGGTGTCGGATGAGCCGGCTTGTTACCTGCATAAGATCCTGACGCTCTAATTTTTTCAGATTCTCCGGTGCAACTTCTGAAAATTCTTCATCAGCCATGATTACCTGTTAGGATTGCCAGATAGCGTGAATGATTTCTGTTATCCCTGTCTGGCAATGGGGACAGGGAAAAGCATGATACATCACCGGGATGCGGTAGGCACCATTGACCGAAAAAAACCCGTATGCCTGATGGAACGGGGTGTTCCTGATGACCTCTTCAGTGTATGCCTCAATATACCCTGCCATGTTCGCGTTGGAGGCACCACAAGCCGGGCACTTGAGATCCGCCATGTCCTGGACCCTTGTGTTTCCCACAAATACAATGAGGTTCCCGTTCTTCACCCACTCGCGGGCAGTGGTCTCTACCCGCCTGCGAAACTTCTCTCGCTCTGCCATTT
>NZ_DAONKG010000300.1:0-2269 GCF_035406105.1 Methanospirillum sp. | reverse complement strand
ATACCATCCCATCCCCGCCATTATTGCCGCTTCCGCAGAGGACGAGTATTGTATCCGGATGGTATTTCCGGGCAGCCATCGCAATTCCCATACCGGCAGCCTCCATGAGTTCACGCTCGCTGATACCAAGCGCCTGTGCGTTCCTATCAATGCGACGCATCTCCGCAGGGGATATGAGTCCTGATTCTGAAAATCCGGTATAGTCTACAAGATCATCCGGGAATTGGCGTCCAGGGACGTGTCCTGTCATAAAACCCTCCTGATTATCATCTCATTTTCATCTTCTCTATGTTCCGGGCACATTCCTCTTTTTCTGATACCTGCATATAGTACCTGAATGAGTCTTGTTGAGGATATCAGGGCTGCTGCTGATGCCCTCCGGTCCTGTGAAGAAGTTTCCATTATCTCACATATTGATGCGGATGGTATTACCAGTGAGGCAATACTTGCGCAGGCCCTGAGTCGTGAAGGAATCCGCGTCTCGACAACCTTTGTGCGTCAGCTTGATCCGTTGACGCTGGATCAGATCCCGGATACCTCCTCGGTCAAGATATTTTCCGATCTGGGATCTGGTCAGCAGCAGATGCTCATTGAGAAAGGCCTTGACCCCTCCCGGACGATCATCATCGATCATCATGTCAGCCAGCCGGCAGAGCATGGCGATCCGTTCATCGAGGTGAACTGTCTGAATCATGGTCACGAGAAGATGAGTGCGGCAGGGATCTCATATCTGCTGGCCCATGAGCTGGATTCAGTAAACATGGATCTTGCCAAGCTCGCAATCATCGGAAATATCGGCGACATGATGGACCGCGAGCATCTCTGCCTGACCGGGCCGGCACGGGATATTCTCAATGACGGGATCCGGCATGGCACGGTAGAACTCTGGGAGCGTGATCTGAATATCTATGGGATCTCCACCCGCCCGTTACCGCAGTCTCTGGCCTATTCTGATGATCTGGATATTCCTGGCGTGAGCAGGGATCCTGACGGGGCCGGTGCGTTTCTTGAGCGGATCGGGATTACTCCGGTGCAGCCGAACAAGTGGCCGGTCTGGGAAGATCTCTCGTTTGATCAGAAACAGCAGGTCTGCTGTGCCGTGATAGAGCAGATGGTCGCCCATGGGAAGGACACCAGCCGTCTCTTTGCTGATCATTATATATTCCCTGATGAGGACCGCCATCAGGCATCACTTCGGAATGCCTCTGAATTTGCAACAATGCTCAACTCCTGTGGCCGGTGGCAGCGTCCTGAGCTGGGTGGGGCTATCTGCCGTGGTGACCGGGTGGCAGCCTACCGGGAAGCGGAACACATGCTCCGTAATCACCGGAGTAAGATTCGGGAGGTTATGATGTACATCACGGATACCGGGGTGAGCGAACTCTCGCATATGCTTTATATCCATGTGGGCGGGAGGTTTCCTGATACGATTGTCGGCATCGGGGCCGGTATGGCACTTTCCAGACTGAACCCGGAGAAACCGATCCTGATCATGTGCGAGGACTCCCTTGACCCGTCGATGACGAAGATATCCATGCGGACCCGTCCTGAGGTGGTCAGTAAAGGGATTGATCTCCAGCAGGCACTCACCCTGGCATGCGAGGGCCGGGAGGGATGTTCAGGTGGGGGTCACCGGATCGCCGCCGGAGCCTTTATTCCAAAGGATCAGGAGCGTGCATTTATCGAAGATGTCAACCGAATATTAGCGCAGCAATATGCTCAGTCGTGTCAGGACCATCGCTGATCTCCAGTTTGGCAGGGGTACAGGCATCCATCTGTTTCCTGATTCCTGCAGGTTTATTACATCCCGCCGGGGAGGAGTCCGTCAGGTGCTCCTTGACGGAAAGCGCCTTGCAACCCTCCGGGCCCATGACGGGCGTCTGACGCTCGGGCTTGCCGGGGGAAAACGCCTTCATGAAGTCCTTTGTGGGAAGACCGGCCGTGTGGAGGTCAGGGAGGATGTCACCTCATTCATCGCTGCCGGCAAGAATCTCTTTTGCAGGCATGTGGTTCAGGCTGATCCTGATATCCACGCCGGTGATGAGGTTCTTGTCGTGGAGCAGGATGACCGGTTTCTTGCGATCGGTGAAGCGGTCGTATCAGGAACGGAGATGATAGCCTGTGAGACCGGGATGGCAGTCTCGGTCCGGCACGGCATAAAAAAAGAGGAATAATCATGATACCTGGAATGAATCCCCGCAAGATGAAACAGATGATGAAACAGCTCGGGATGGATATCAAACCGATTGAGGATGTACAGGAGATTGTC
>NZ_DAONKG010000299.1:0-2275 GCF_035406105.1 Methanospirillum sp. | reverse complement strand
TCAACCATCATCGTGATGGGAGCCAGGGGAAAGAGTATCATCAAAGGGCTTCACCTTGGAAGTGTCACCCACCGGGTCCTTCATGATTCACGAAGAAACCTGCTTATCATGCGGGGTCAGATCATCGAAACCCTGGCTGGAGAGAATTTCCAGAAGTACTGCCCCCTCATCTTTTCCCGGGTGCTGGTCCCGATCGATCTGACGCCCGAATCATGGATTGCCGTTGAACAACTAGCAAAAATTCCAGATGTCAGGGAGATAATCATCTCGTTTGTCATATCACGTGGTGAGACGGAGCGGGAACTTATGCGACTGAGAGATCTTGCTGAACTGGAGATAAAAGAAAAATGTAAGAGCATACAGACAGCAGGAGCAGAGATCAGATGGCGTATCCTTGAAGGGGATCTCATAAGCAGAATTCTTGATTATGCACAGGAAGCGGATGCCTCGCTCATCAGCACCGTTCCTACAGACAAAGGTTTTTTTGCCGAGATGCTGCATGGAAGTTTTTCATGCGAACTTGCACGCCTGGCAACAAAACCGGTTCTGATTATCAGGAGATCATAAGAGATTTCCATTCGTGTTATCCCCTCTCTCTTTTCGTTCCATATTCTGTTTCATCCGCTTTCTCCTGAAAAGATCCTCCCGCTCACGTTCCTCAAGCCTGAATTCGATATATCGCATGGTACGGACCAGCCGTGGGATGACCAGATGTTCAAGGGCATTGACCCTTCGTCTTGTCCGGTTCATCTCACGTGATATCCGATCAGCTCTTCCTTCAAGTGACGCGTAGGCAAGAATTGACTCAAGAACCGATTCATACCGGAGAGCAGCCTCATCCACCTGAGCTGAGGTTCCTGACATACTGTACCCCCGCTGACTTCGGAAACGATTCCCATCCGGGAGATCCGGCAGAGATATATCCGGAACCGTTACTCCCATGACCTGTGATGAGGAGATGACAGGCTCAGGGATTTTCACACACGCTGCTGCGAGTTCTTCTAGCTGCACCCAGCCGGTCATGATCCCGGCCAGCTCAAGAGCAGTATACGCATCCCTGAGCTGATTCTGGATGGATACTGCCATGTTTTCCATTTCTTTCGAGAGCCGGGTGTGTTCAATAACGAGGGCATCCAGTTTCTCCTGCAGAATATCCCTCCCTTTTCTGGCGATGAGTTCACGCCTTGAAAGACGGATTAATTCAAGCCTGGTTGGTCTGACGCCGGCAATCACGGCCCTTTGCATTCACCAGCCTCCCTGCCATGATAGTACATCCTGATGAATTCTGTACTGATACGCTTCAATTCTGACTTGGGCAGGATTGAAAGAAGATCCCAGGCAAGAGAAAGCGTGTCCTCAAATGAACGGTCCTCGTATGATGCCTGTCTGATAAAATCATTCTCAAACCGATCGCAAAACTGCATGTACAATGTATCAAGAGGGGAGAGCCCTTCTTCTCCCATAACTGCGACAAGACTTTTCAGTCTGATACCACGGGCATATGCAGAATAAAGCTGGTTTTTCACTTCGGCATGATCAGCACGGGTCCTGCCAGGCCCTATTCCTCCCTGCATGAGACGGGAGAGGCAGGGGAGTACATCAACCGGCGGGTAGATTCCTTTCCGATGCAGATCGCGTGAAAGAACGATCTGGCCTTCGGTGATATACCCGGTCAGGTCAGGAACCGGGTGGGTGATATCATCATCCGGCATCGTCAGGATGGGGATCTGAGTGATTGACCCCTCTCTTCCATGAATACGTCCGGCACGTTCAAAGAGCGAGGCGAGATCCGTATAAATATATCCCGGATACCCCCGCCTCCCCGGTACTTCTTCCCGTGCTGCTGCTATCTCATGAAGTGCTTCACAATAATTCGTGATATCAGTGAGCACCACAAGCACATGCATTCCCTTGTCAAAAGCCAGAAATTCAGCGGTTGTCAGCGCAAGCCGCGGGGTGATAATCCGCTCAATGGCCGGGTCGTCAGCAAGGTTGAGAAAAAGGACAGTCCGTTCCAGTGCACCGCTCTCTTCAAACTCCCTGATAAAAAAAGATGACTCTTCATACGTGATGCCCATCGCAGCAAAAACGACCGCAAACTTTTCCGCCTGCCCGGTCACCTTTGCCTGTCGTGCGATTTGCGATGCCAGCAGGTTGTGGGGAAGTCCTGACCCCGAAAAGATGGGGAGTTTCTGACCCCGGACAAGGGTATTCATGCCATCTATCGAGGAAATACCGGTCTGGATTGAGTCACGGGGATGCTCACGGGCGGCGG
>NZ_DAONKG010000298.1:0-2291 GCF_035406105.1 Methanospirillum sp. | reverse complement strand
CAATTATCATCAGAAAGACGATGAACATGAGGAGAAAGGAAAATCTGGCTATCTGGTACGAGAAAGGTCCAAACGTCTCCCCCCCGATACTGATAACAACACCTCCAAGGGCATAGGAGAAGAGCGTGATACCCATGACCTGAAGGGTTCGAAGTGATGCTTTCTCAGTAATCAGGTGAGAACGTTCATCAGTGATCACATCATCGACCATCTGCCGTGAAATCCACGCTGCAAGAACCCCGATAATGACCGCACCGGTCATTACGAGTGGTTCAAGGTTTTCAACGGACCAGAAAAATATCCCGACTTCAAGAACTGCGATGACACCAAGGAGAAGGAAATATGTGTATTGCTTCATAATGCTTTGTAACGGATTAGTGTATCTACCCCGGAGAGGATAAGTATATTTGTCATAATATCTGGCGAAATTCCAATCGGGCAGTCTGATGAAGTATGCAGGTGAAAAAATGATATCTGACCCTCCGATACGGGTTCTCTTTGTAGATGATGAACCGGGGATGCTCCAGGCAATCCGGGACTATCTCTCCATTGTCCATTCTATCGGAGTTGATATCTGTAATTCGGGTGCTGATGCCCTTACCAGGGAGGATCTGTTCGAATTTGACTGCCTGATCATCGATTATGAGATGCCTGATATTGACGGGATTGTTCTATTAAAAGAGATCAGGCAGATGAACACCGATATACCAATCATCATCTTCACCGGTAAGGGTCATGAAGATGTGGCCATGGAAGCAATCAACGCCGGGGCAGACTTTTACATAAAGAAGGGAGGAAATCCTGAGGAACTCTTTGCTGAACTCGCGCATTATATCCGTACAGGTGTCGGACGATTCAGGGCTGAACAGTCACTCATCGAGAAAGAGCGCCGGTACCGGGCGGTTGTAGAGGACATGACTGAGTTTGTCTGCAGGATGGATGCAGATGGTGTGATTGTCTTTGTCAATTCCGCCTTTCCAAAGAGTCTCCAGATCTCACTCGAGACTCTGAAAGGAATGACTTTTTTTTCCCTCTATCCTGATCATCAGAGAGAGATCGAAGATGCCATATCTCTTTGCGATCCTGATAACCCGGTTGCACAACTGGAACTTCCATTTCAGGCAGGTCATGGAAGGACGATCTGGCACAGCTGGATTATCAGAGTCATATTCAACGACCGGTTTGACATCCAGGAGATCCAGGCGGTCGGGAGAGATGTGTCCAGGCAAAAGGAGAGTGACCGACAGGGGGCTATCCTTCGGGAACTGGGGCTTTCACTTGCCAGTTGCTCAACCCTGGAATCAGCACTCAGATATTCTCTGACTGCGGCCATCGAGATTAGCGGTCTTGAGACCGGAGCGGTCTATATGTATACCCAGAGTTCGGGAAGAATATCTCCTTTCCTTGACCAGGGGCCGTACAGGGCAGCATTACACCGACTATATGAGGAATTTTCAAGGAACGGGAGGAAATGGATCCTCAATACCGATGATCCGCTCTACATGAGTATGACTGATCTGCTCCGGTATGAAACCAGATTTACTGCTCTTGCCTTTATTCCGATTCTGCGGTATGAGGAGGTTACCGGCTGGTTCATCCTGGCATCAGATCAGCTGATCGAAGTTCCTTATGAATTACGAGGTCCGCTTGAAGGAGTTGTATCCCAGCTTGGAAATGTCATCTCTCGAATTGAAGCAGAAGAAGCACTGCGGGACGCACTCATTGAGAGTGAAGAGCGATACATGCAGCTCTCAGAGACATCCCCTGATGCGATTGCAATTTTATCAGGGAATACCGTCGTATATATGAATCCGGCAGCGAACGCTCTCTTTGAGGTTGACAACCCGGAGGTCTTTTTCAACCAGCCCCTGCAGGACTTTCTTGATACCGATCTGCAGAACTGGTTTCATGAGATTCTCAAAACCAAGGAACGGGAGAAGAGTCCCCGGGCTGGTGAAGGATTTCTTAAGACGAAAAGCGGCAGAATGATCTATGGTGAACTTATCACGGTTCCCATCTCGCATGCCGGAGAGGATGCAGTCCTCCTGCTCATCCGAGATAAAACTAGTCAGCGGATGCAGGAACAGGCCCTGATCGAGAGTGAACGAAGGTTTCGTGAAATGGCAGATCTGCTGCCAGAGCCTCTGTTTGAAGCTGATACGAATGGAAAACTCACCTTCTGCAACCGGGGAGTCTATGCCCTCCTGGCCAGATCGCATAGGCCGGATAAAGAGATAACCATGGCCTCCCAGCTGGTATCCAAGCAGGAACAGCTCAGGTTCTCCACAATT
>NZ_DAONKG010000297.1:0-2310 GCF_035406105.1 Methanospirillum sp. | reverse complement strand
CTTGCTGATTCGATACATTACGTCAATAAAATGAGAACTCGGTCATGGATAGGAACGATGAGAAAGTGCTTAAAACGAAAGGCAGAAAAAACAACCAATTGGATAACTAATTTGATTGAACCTCGTTCAGATTTGAGTATTTAGTTCATTAGACTCACAATATCTCCATTATGTACCGTAAGGTATCGATCAATCCCATGTTTTTTGGAAAACGTTGAATATTTTTTTTACCCAGGGATGGGGTTTTAATATCATTCATGATACAACCATTGTCGAACATTATATTTTGGAAAGGAAATAGATCTATTTCGAGTGAAAAATCATGCGTGGGTTTTTTATTTTACCTACTCAAGTATATTGTGAGGAGATATTATGTCAAAAATGACCCAACAACAGGAAAAGGTCTTTTCAGAAATGTGTGCAATGCTTAAACAAACATTTAAAAATTCTGATGAATTGAGCATCCGTGGTGCATTACGACTTGCAATGGCAGATTGGGAAAAGGAAACCGGTCATACGGTAGCAGAGGCTGAATCATGGCCTTTTGAAAAATATCAGTCTGAATGCAATGAACCGGTACTTCGAAAATTTGTTGATAAATTAATCAATCAGGGGTATGACAAGGTTACTGCTGAAAAAGAATTTTCGAATCTGGTAACAACTATCAGAAAGAATTACCAAAAGTGAAGCAAGCAACAATAACATATCAGAGATCGTTATCTTATTCTTCTCATTACCTTGATACATATATTTTTAATTCCGACATGCTCATGAGCGATATTTCTCAAAGATGGGACAGAAATCCCTCTAAATGAAGTCAATAATCTTTTTTTATGAATAATCCCATCGTCAAGACTGATTCTCCATTTCCAATGCAATTCTTCTTTAGCTCCAGTTATGGAAGCTGCAAGGATACACTAAGATTTTTTTCAGTCATATGGATGAAAAAATCCATCTAATCTTATTGAATACTGGAATCTGGCATATAGGAGATAATCGGCAATTATTTACTGAATATAAAAACCAATTCAGACATTCTGAAATTCCCTATCCTGCAATGTTTATTGGAAATAAAGGGATAACCGGGAGTAGTGATATTATTCATACGGCTGATCAGTTGGTAAAGGGCTATGTTGACCAATATTTAATGAGGGATCAATTATTTCCAGTTTTTTCCTGATTGTTCCGGATAATTCATCACTAAATGCTTTCTTATCATCAAGTTTATACCAAAGTTGTATCAGGTTTTCTGCATGAAAACCAGTCTCATCTGAATATCCAATCATCACTGAAGACGATGTCGGCCCAAATCTGGAGACAATATCTGAATTTTCCGGCAGATCAACATTTACGTGTCTGAAGATGATCTTCCCATCATCTATTTCCTGTCTGAATGACGTATTCATGAGATCTTCAGACATTTCGCCAATCACCCGGCAGGAATAGCATTGATCTGTTTCGTGGAAATGATACACTTCAACACTTCCAGCCGATGGAATAAATTCAGATGAAATATTCTTCTGGGTTGCATTTTTTTCAAGACTAAAAGGTTGATTACAACCACACCCCCCAGAGAATATATAAATCCCTGTGAGAATTGCCAGAATAATAAATGGAATATAATTTTTCATTTTTTTGATGAGAATATCAGGCTAAAAAAAATAATGAATAATCACAAATTAAATCATTCACCGGATTTTTTCTCTGACAATTGATGTCATGAGTTCAATTTCATCAAATCGTGGATCTTCCATACCATTCTTAATTATCCCGCATTCGGTGGCGACAATATGAATGTCCGGATCATATCCCAACTCTTTGATTTTTTTCCTTCCACAACAGTCTGAACATCCATCAACGATAACTATTCTCTTCGCATGGGCGAGAAAATCACGTAATTTTTCTGGATCACTTCGTGCAGCAAAAGAGCATTCAATAAGGCCTGGACATTTTCGATGAAGTGATTCACTTACCTTTGTCGTAAGTTTCCCTGTATTGGATATGCCCGAACAGGTTACCATAGTCGTATCAGAATCGGAGTGCATAAAAAAATAAGATTAGCAGCACTTTCCGCCGCAGCCACAGCCGCCTGAACCGTCGGAGGGTTTCTTCCTAGAAGATTCTGACTCCTGTGTCTTCCCTTCTCCTTTCCAGGCAGCAGAGACAATAGATTCAACCTGCCCGGCAGTGAATGACCGATCTTCGTAGGTCTTTTCCACACCGAGATCGGTGATTACCAGATGCTGGTGAACCGGGACTCCTGCCGACTCCGCGATCTTCTTCGCACAATGCATCCCGCACCCGTCGATG